>NZ_JBXWQW010000052.1:0-29024 GCF_059612585.1 Ruegeria sp. YKSF57
GCGATCCGGGCCGCTCTGGCTGCGGGCACGAACATCACATTCAAGATCCTGTTCAATGATGCGGTCGCCATGACCGGCGGCCAGCACAACGAAGGCGATCTGACTGCCGACCGGATCGTGCGTGAAGTGCATGCAATGGGTGTTCGGCACATTGCGGTGGTCTACGACGAAAAAGAGGATGTGGACTTCAAGACCCTGCCGTCTGGCGTGAAAACCTTCGAGCGCGCGGATTTGCCGAATGTCCAGAAAACGTTCCGCGACATCGAAGGCGTTTCCGTTATCGTCTATATCCAGACCTGCGCAGCCGAGAAGCGCCGTCGCCGCAAACGCGGCAGCTTTCCTGACCCGGACAAGCGGGTGTTCATCAATACCGACATCTGCGAAGGCTGTGGCGATTGCGGCGTGCAATCGAACTGCGTCTCGATCGTGCCCAAGGAAACCGAACTGGGCCGAAAGCGGGCCATCGATCAGTCAAGCTGCAACAAGGATTTCTCCTGCCTCAACGGCTTCTGCCCGTCCTTCGTGACCGTGGAAGGGGCCAGGATCCGCAAAGAGGCAACGACCGAAATCGACATTCCGCACCTGCCGATGCCGACGCTGCCGGAAATTGACGGCACCCATAACGTCGTGATCACCGGTGTCGGTGGCACCGGCGTCGTGACCATCGGCGCGGTACTGGCGCAAGCCGCGCAGATCGACGGCAAGGGCGCTGGAATGATGGAGATGGCCGGCCTCGCCCAAAAAGGCGGTGCGGTTCAGATCAACTGCCGGCTGGCGAACAAGCCCGAAGATATCAGCGCGATCCGTGTCGCCACGGGCGAGGCACACACTCTGATCGGTGGCGATCTGGTGGTATCTGCCGGGGCCAAGACGCTTGGCCTGACGCAGACCGGAAAAACCGGCGCCGTGGTCAACAGCCACGAGATCATCACTGGCGATTTCACCCGCAATACCGAATTCCAGATTCCGGCGGATCGCCTGACGCTGGCATTGCAGGCGCGGCTGAAGGACAAGCTCGACTTGTTCGACGCTTCGGAACTGGCACGCGCCGTTATGGGGGATTCGATCTATTCCAACATGATGATCTTTGGCGCTGCCTGGCAGCGGGGCCTGTTGCCGATCAGTCATGATGCGATCCTGGAAGCGATCGACCTGAACGGTGCTGCCGTGGAACGCAACAAGCGAGCGTTCGAAATCGGGCGCTGGGCGGTTCTGCATCCCGATGAAGTGGCGAACATAGTTCAGCCCAACGTTGTCGATCTGCCAAAGACACTTGATGAAAAGATCGACTACCGCGCCGATCTTCTGGTCGACTATCAGGGCAAGCGGTTGGCCAAGCGCTATCGCAAGATGCTGGATGGTATTGACGACACCGGTCTCAAAGAAGCGCTGGCCGAAGGGTACCACAAGCTTTTGGCCTACAAGGACGAATACGAAGTTGCCCGGATGTTGCTGAGCAGTCGCGAAAAAGCGGCGGAAGAGTTCGACGGCGACCTGAAGATGACGCTCCACCTTGCTCCGCCGATCTTTGGCGGAATGGGGCCGGACGGACGCCCGAAAAAACGCGAATATGGCGAATGGATGCTGGGGCCGCTCAAGCTCCTGTCGCGGATGAAGGCGCTGCGTGGGACGCCGCTTGACCCCTTCGGCTTCAGTGCCGAACGAAGGATGGAGCGCGCGCTGATCCGGCAATACGAAAAGGACATGAAAGAGGTCCTGCCCAAGCTGACGCCGCAATCCCGCGAAGCGATCATTGCGCTGGCGCGTCTGCCTTTGGATATCCGGGGTTTCGGGCCAGTGAAAGTGGCATACGAAGCCAAGGCCGCAAAACGGCGCGAAGAGCTGCTGGCAGTGATCCGTCAAGGCGGGCCAGAGGTCAGGAACGCCGCCGAATAAACCGTCACACTCCGGTTACAGAGGCTTTGCAAAAACGGTGTCCGCCCTTATCTAGCGGGCATCGAATCGGAGTGTGCCATGCCTTCGCACCGTCATATCGCACGCGACATCACCTACGCGCATTCCGCCGCCACGCGGGGCGGGCGAGCGGTGATCCGGCTGATGGAAAACACAACCGGGCGGCTGCGCCTGATCAAGCGGGCGGACGGGTACGAAAACGAGGTCGCCGCCGGGCGCGATTTCTGGGCCGTCATGGTCGAGCGTTACGGACTGACGCTGGATGTCATGGGCGGTTCGCTGTCGAATATTCCCAATCAAGGCCCGCTGATTCTGATTGCGAACCATCCCTACGGAATTCTCGACGGTCTGATGATGGGGCACATCCTGTCGCAGACTCGGGGCGATTTCCGGATCTTGGCCAATCGGGTATTCCGCAAGGCAGAGGATCTGGATCGGGTTGTTCTGCCCGTGTCATTCGATGACACCAAGGAGGCGGTCAAGACGAACCTTGATACCCGGCGCGTGTCGCTTGATTACCTCAGCGAGGGTGGGGCGATTGGCATCTTTCCCGGCGGCACCGTCAGCACCTCTGCCCGGCTGTTCTCGCACCCCATGGACCCGGGTTGGCGCGGGTTCACCGCGCGTATGATCGGAAAATCCAACGCGGTCGTTGTGCCCCTGTTCTTCGACGGCCATACCTCGCGCCTGTTCCAGATCGCCAGCCACCTGCACAGCACTTTGCGCATGGGGCTGCTGATCAAGGAGTTCAGGAAACGGGTCGATACACCCGTGCGTGTGGCGGTCGGTAACCCCATCGGACGCGACATTCTGGACCCGTTGTCGCGCGACACGCGCAAGATGATGGATTTTCTTCGCAAAGCCACGTATGAGCTGTCTCCGGAGCCGTTGAAATCGTATGACTACGGCTATGAATTCGAGGAACGGCATCGCGCCTGAAGGTCAAATGGCAGTAGGTATCTTTGATTCCGGATTGGGCGGTCTGACCGTTCTAAACGCCGCGCAGAAACGTCTGCCGGACGTCGATTTCCTGTACTATGCCGACAGCGCCCATGCGCCCTATGGCGTTCGGGACGCCGAGGATATCTATCAACTGACCCGCAGCGCGGTGTATGACCTCTGGGGTCGGGGCTGCAACCTTGTGATTCTGGCCTGCAACACCGCCAGCGCCGCCGCTCTGCGGCGGATGCAGGAGGCGGGGGTGCCCAAAGGCAAGCGCGTGCTGGGCGTCTTCGTTCCCTTGATCGAGGCCCTGACCGAACGGCAATGGGGCGACAACTCACCGCCGCGCGAGGTGGAAACCAAGCATGTCGCGCTGTTTGCAACCCCTGCGACTGTGGCCAGCCGCGCCTTCCAGCGTGAACTTGCTTTCCGCGCCATCGGCGTGGATGTCGAGGCGCAAAGCTGTGGCGGCGTCGTCGACGCCATAGAAGAGGGCGACCTGATCCTGGCCGAAGCGCTCGTGCGCAGCCACGTTGATGCGCTCAGACGCAAGATGCCGCATCCGCAGGCCGCCATTCTGGGTTGTACGCACTATCCGTTGATGGAATCCACGTTCCAGGAAGCGCTGGGGCCGGACGTCAAGGTGTTCAGTCAGGGCGCGCTGGTGGCCGACAGTCTGGCCGATTACCTTGAACGGCACCCCAACATGCTTGGCGAGGGGGCGGGCGGGTATCTGACCACCGGCAAACCGGGTTTTGTCAGCGACCGGGCGACGCAGTTCCTCCGACGACGGATCACCTTCGAGGCCGCCTGACTTCGGTCAAGGACGGTATTGATCCAATTTCCTATTTCCGTGACCGTCACATCGGCGGTCAACACATGTGACACCCAAGAGAAGAGGTCTGACATGACCCACAAGATCGCAATTCTGGGCGCATCCGGTTACACCGGCGCCGAACTGGTGCGGCTGATCGCCGAGCACCCGAACATGGACATCGTGGCACTCGCCGCCGAGCGCAAGGCAGGCCAGAGCATGGCCGAAGTCTTTCCGCATCTGCGGCATCTCGACCTGCCGGTGTTGTGCAGGATCGACGAGATCGATTTCGACCAGATCGACCTGTGTTTCTGCGCGCTTCCCCACAAGACCAGCCAGGAGATCATTCGCGATCTGCCCAAGACGCTGAAAATCGTGGACCTTTCCGCCGATTTCAGGCTGCGCGACCCGGCCGAATACCAGAAGTGGTACGGCAATCCGCATGCCGCGTTGGAGTGCCAGGCCGAGGCCGTCTATGGCCTGACCGAGTTCTACCGCGACGAAATCAAAGGCGCGCGGCTGGTGGCGGGCACCGGATGTAACGCCGCAACAGGTCAATATGTTTTGCGGCCCCTGATTTCAGCAGGGGTGATTGATCTGGATGACATCATTCTCGATCTGAAATGCGCGGTTTCCGGGGCAGGGCGGGCGTTGAAGGAAAACCTCCTGCACGCCGAGCTGAGCGAAGGCTACAACGCCTATGCCATCGGCGGCACCCACCGGCATTTAGGCGAATTCGATCAGGAATTCTCCAGGATCGCCGGTCGTACCGTGCATGTGCAGTTCACGCCGCATCTGATCCCGGCCAATCGGGGCATTCTGGCCACCACTTACGTGCATGGTGATCCCCACAGCGTCTATGAAACCCTGTGCGATGCCTATGAAAACGAACCCTTTATCCAGATGCTGCCTTTTGGCGAGGCACCTTCGACCCATCACGTAAGGGGTTCGAACTTCTGCCATATCGGGGTGACCGCCGACCGGATCGAACGGCGCGCCATCGTGATCGGTGCGCTGGATAACCTGACAAAAGGTAGCAGTGGCCAAGCCTTGCAGAACGCCAACCTGATGTTAGGTGAGCCTGAAACGACGGGCCTGATGATGGCCCCGCTATTCCCGTGAGGACGACATGAAATCGCTCAAGAAACGACGCCGCGTACAAGTTATTCTGCTGGCCGTGGTGGCCCTCGCGGTGGCGACCGGTTTGATTGGGTACGCGATGCGCGACGGCATCAACTTTTTCCGCGCGCCCAGCCAGATCATAGCCGAACCGCCGGAACCGACCGAAGTGTTCCGGATGGGCGGGCTGGTCGAAGAAGGCACATTGGTGCGTGGGCAGGGCGAGACGGTGCAGTTCTCGGTGACTGATGGCGGCGAAAGCGTGCCAGTGGTCTTTACCGGCGTTCTACCTGACTTGTTTGCCGAGAAACAGGGCATGATCGGCACGGGCCGTTACGTGAACGGTGTCTTTGAAGCAACTGAAATTCTTGCAAAACACGACGAAACCTACATGCCGAAAGAGGTGATGGACGCACTCAAGGATCAAGGCGTCTACAAGGAGCCCGGCGAAAGCTGATCTTGCCACCGCTTGATTCCGAACTGTTCCATCAGGGCGTTGCACATGCAACGCCCTGTTTGCTTGCGCAGGGTAAACCCTTTGTGGCGCAGCGTCTGGCCGGACTTGCGGAGGGTTGGCATGCAGTCGGTAAGACAGATCGCCGGAGAAATCGTTGCGCGCGAGGGTGGTTTCGTAAACGACCCGGACGATCCGGGTGGGGCAACGAAATATGGGGTCACAATCCACACGATGCGCCGCTTGGGGCTGGATCTGGACAAGGACGGCACATTCGGTGTTTCGGATGTCCGGCAACTGACGCGCGGACAGGCCGTCGAGGTCTTTCTTGTGCACTATTTCCGAAAACCCCGGATCGGCGAGATGCCGGAGTCATTGCAGGCGCCCTTGTTCGACATGTACGTCAATGCAGGATCACAGGCGGTGCGCATCTTGCAAACCTTGCTGCGCGACATGGGATTCGATCTGGCCGTGGATGGCCTGATCGGGCCACAATCCGTTCGCTCAGCATTCGAGGCTTCGCGCCCGAATGCCCTGATTTTGCGGGACGCCTACGGCATCGCGCGCCGCAACTACTACTTCCGCCTTGCCGATCAACGACCGGCGTCACGCAAATACGTGCGCACCAGAAGCGCAGGCAAGGGAGGTTGGATCAAACGGGCCGAGGCTTTCATCTCGCCCCGCTATCATCTGAATGAAAAGGATTTTCTGGAAAGGATCGCGTCATGGGGTTGATTTCGGGCATCCTGGGTTTCCTGTTCGGTAACGGCCGCAACCTGGTCGCCGAAACTGCCGAAGTGTTCCGCGAGAATGCCGAGGCAGGGGCCGGGCGTCAGCTGACCCTGCAAACCCAGGCCATGGGACAGTTCGGCGCCGAATTCTCGGTGCCGCGAAAAGGCGGGTTCGACCGGTTCGTGGATGGGCTGAACCGCTTGCCACGCCCCGCGCTGGCCTTCGGTACACTGGGCCTGTTTGTTGCCGCAATGGTTGATCCGCTGTGGTTCGCCGAACGGATGCAGGGCATTGCATTGGTGCCCGAACCCCTTTGGTGGTTGCTCGGGGTGATCGTGTCTTTCTATTTCGGCGCGCGGCATCAGGCCAAGTCACAGGATTTTCAGCGTGAAATCGCCGGGGTCGTCGAACGGGTCCCGCAGGTCACCCGGAATATCGCCGCACTTCGCGAGATGCGGGCTGACAGCCCCGGCGCGGCTGATCCGGACGGCGACGCGGCGCTGACGGTTTCCACGGTGGAGGCACAGGAAAACCCCGCCCTTGAGGACTGGCGCAAGCAGCGCAGGGGCTGAGCCGCGACACTTTGTGCGGGTCCGCGGGGCGAAAGTGATTGGAACCTCCCCGGGCCTCGCAGTATATACCGGGCCATGATTACAGAGCTTGGCCATTTCGCCCTGATCCTCGCCTTTCTGGTTGCCATCGTGCAATCGGTTGTCCCGCTCGTCGGAGCACACAAACGCTGGTCCGGGTGGATGGCGATGGCCGAACCCGCCGCGATGGTGCAGTTTTTGCTGACCTCCTTTGCGTTTGGCGCACTGGTCTGGGCCTTCGTTACCTCGGACTTCTCGCTCAGGGTCGTCGTGCAGAACAGCCACTCGGCCAAGCCGATGATCTACAAGATCAGCGGCACCTGGGGGAACCACGAAGGCTCGATGCTGTTGTGGGTGCTGATCGTGACCCTGTTCGGGGCCATGGCGGCCTGGTTCGGCGGCGGCCTGCCGCCCACTCTGAAAGCGCGCGTGCTGGCGGTGCAATCGGCCATCGCGGTTGCATTCTTCGGCTTCATCCTGTTCACCTCGAACCCGTTCGAACGCCTGATCGTGGCGCCCTTTGACGGGCAGGACCTGAACCCTTTGCTGCAAGACCCGGGTTTGGCCTTCCACCCGCCGTTCCTCTACCTTGGATATGTCGGCCTCAGCATGGCCTTCAGCTTCGCCGTGGCCGCCCTGATCGAAGGCCGCGTGGACGCCGCGTGGGGCCGCTGGGTAAGGCCGTGGACGCTGGCTGCGTGGATTTTCCTGACCATCGGCATCGCGCTGGGGTCGTGGTGGGCTTATTACGAACTGGGCTGGGGCGGTTTCTGGTTCTGGGACCCGGTCGAAAACGCGTCTTTCATGCCGTGGCTTCTGGCGGCGGCGTTGCTGCACTCGGCCATCGTTGTCGAGAAACGCGAAGCGCTGAAAAGCTGGACGATCCTGCTGGCGATCATCGCCTTCGGGTTCTCGCTGATCGGCACGTTCATCGTGCGTTCGGGTCTCCTGACCTCGGTGCACGCCTTTGCCAATGACCCGGAACGTGGCGTGTTCATCCTGTTCATCATGGCATTCTTCATCGGCGGCGCGCTGACCTTGTTCGCGGCGCGCGCGCAGGCGATGGAGGCCAAGGGCGTGTTCGGCATGGTCAGCCGCGAAAGCGCACTGGTGCTGAACAACATCCTGCTTGCCGTTGCGTGTTTCGTGGTCTTCTTCGGCACTCTCTGGCCGATCGTGGCCGAGATGGCCTTTGACCGTAAACTGTCGGTCGGCGCTCCTTTCTTCAACGCAGCCTTCACCCCGTTCATGGTCGCCCTGGGCATCATCCTGCCGCTTGGCTCCATGCTGCCCTGGAAACGCGGCAAGCTGGGCAAGGCGGCCTGGTCGCTGCGCTACGCGTTTGGCCTTGCCGTCGCGCTGGCGTTGCTGGTCTGGGTCATGCAGACGGGGCGCAGCGCCCTTGGGCCGGTCGGCCTGTTCCTGGGCGCCTGGATCACCTTTGGGGCCGCCGTCGATCTTTGGGGCCGGACCGGCCGCAAGGGCAGCTTAAGCCGCATGATGCGCCTGCCGCGCGCCGATTGGGGCAAGGCGGTCGCACATTCCGGGCTGGGCATCACCATGTTCGCCATCGCGGGACTCATGGCCTGGGAGGTCGAGGATATTCGCGTGGCGCAAATGGGCGAGCCTTTCGAGGTCGGCGGTTTCACCCTGACGCTTCAGGACGTACGGCGCGTTGACGGGCCGAACTATGTCTCGACCATGGGCACCGTGAAGATCGAGAAAAACGGCCGCGTCATCACCATGCTCAACCCTGAGAAACGGGACTACCCGGTGTCCCGGATGCCGACGACCGAGGCCGCCATCGACTACCGCTTCCTGCGCGATCTCTATGTGGTCATCGGCGATCGTCAACTGGACGGCAGCTGGACCATGCGGACCTATATCAAACCATTTGCCAACTGGATCTGGGGCGGCTCGATCCTGATGGCGCTTGGCGGGTTGCTGTCCCTGACGGACCGGCGTTTCCGCGTCGCCGCCGGCGCGCGCAGATCCCCCCAGGCCGGAGTGCCCGCAGAATGAAACGGCTGATCCTGATCCTGATGCTGTTGGCCAGCCCCGTTCTGGCCGTGCAACCCGACGAAGTGCTGGATGACCCGGTGCTGGAAGGGCGCGCGCGCGAACTCAGCCAGGGCTTGCGCTGCCTCGTCTGCCGCAATGAAAGCATCGACGAAAGCAACGCGGAACTGGCCCGTGACCTGCGCATTCTGGTGCGCGAACGTCTGGTGGCGGGAGACACGGATGAAGAGGCGATCGACTTCATCGTCGACCGCTATGGCGAATACGTCCTGCTCAAACCAACGGCCAGTGGCGCGAACTGGCTTTTGTGGCTGGCCGGGCCAATCATGTTGCTGGTCGCGGCAATCATGGGCTGGAATTTCGTTCGCAACAGATCCAGCAGGAAAACGGTGCCGTCCGAGGCCGACCTCAGCGATCAGGAAAAGGAACGGCTGCGCCAAATTCTCGAAGAGTGACGCGCGGTTCCGCTTTCCCATAACGTCAGGTTGCGCCAGTTTGCGTTCAAACGGAACGCAGGCGAGGGGCATCCCATGCAGTATGACACCATCACGTTCGAGATTGCCGATAACCTGGCGGTCCTGACGCTGAACCGGCCCGAGAAGATGAACGCGCTGACAAGCCAGATGCGGGCCGAGATCACCTATGCAATGCACGAAGGCGCAAAGCACGCGCGTGCCATTGTCCTGACCGGGGCGGGCGGGGCGTTCTGCACCGGGCAGGACCTGGGCGATGCCTCCAGCACCGGCAAGATCGATCTGGAACGCGCCTTGCGCGACGAATACGAACCGATGCTGCAATCGGTCTATGACTGCCCGGTGCCCACCATTGCCGCCGTGAACGGCCCTGCCGCCGGGGCGGGCGCAAACCTGGCCTTGTGTGCGGACGTCGTCATCGCTGCCAAGAGCGCCTATTTTCTGCAGGCTTTTGCGCGGATCGGCCTGATGCCGGATGCGGGCGGCACATGGTTCATGCCGCGCCAGATGGGGTTCGCTAAGGCGATGGGTGCGGCCCTTTTCGCCGACAAGATCAGCGCGCGTCAGGCCGAAGACTGGGGACTGATCTGGGAAGCGGTCGCCGACGATGACTTCGAGGCGCATTGGCGCAAGCGCGCGGCCTATCTGGCCAGTGGTCCGACTGCGGGGTTCGCCGCGATCAAAAGGGCAATCCGTGGCAGCTATGACCGGACGTTGCCCGAACAGCTGGCGGTCGAGGCGCATCTGCAGGGCGAATGCGGCCGCACCCGCGATTTCGCCGAAGGCGTCGTGGCGTTTCTGGAAAAGCGTCCGCCAAGGTTCGAGGGCCGCTAAGCCATTGACAGACAGGGGCAGCAGGGCGTCATGATCGGTATATGACTGCACCGACCCCCAGCCCCTGCGCGGCGGTCCTTGAACATCTGACCGGCAAGAACCGCGGCCATTACTCTTGGATCACCGCCGATGCGATGGACATCTGGCTGGATCAGTCCGGCGGTCTTCGTGTTTTGCCGCCCGGAGCGCAGCTGCCTGATGGGACGTTCGCCGCCCGCGTGCTGAGGGATTGCGAAACCTTTTCGGTCGAGGCATCGGGCGGTGTCGACATCTGGGTCAACCGGCGTGCGGTGCAAAAGGCCGAGTTGAAACAGGGCGACATGATCGAGTTCGGGGAAACCGGCCCCTTGTCCCGGCTCCGGATATACGATGACCTGACCCGCCCCAAGCCGACATTCGCCGAAATTCTGGACGACGCGATGTGCTATCTGCGCAGCAGCCGCAAACCGTTCTTCCGACGCTTGAGCCGCGCGGTTCTTGGAACGCTCCGAAGAACCGCCACCGACACCAGCTTGCTGTTTCGCGCCGGCGTCCTGCTTGCCTTGGCCGTGCTGACGCTCGCCGTGGTGCTGCAATATCGCGAAGACCGGACCCTTAGGGCACAAATGGAAAGCGGCCAGTTTCAGGTCGATTCCCTCGCCGCAGCCTTGTCCGAGGCACAGCGCGATGCGCTGCACCCCGGTGATCTCGCGGCGCTCGAGGAAGATTTCCGCAACCGGCTATCCGTGAATACCGAACGCCTTCAGTCGCTCGAGGCACAGTCCCAGGCCGCGATGCGCGTTGTCGGACAGGCGGCGGCATCGGTGGCGTTCCTTCAGGGCGGCTATGGGCTGCGGCACCGGGAAAGCGGGCAAATGCTGCGGCAGGTCGTGGATGCAGGCGGCGTACCGATCCGCTTGCCCAACGGGCAGCCGATGCTGTCGCTCGACGGCAATGGTCCGGTGGCCGAGGTTCAGTTCAACGGAACCGGTTTCGTTCTGTCGGATCGCCCGGTGATCGTGACCAACCGGCATGTGGCCGTACCCTGGGATGACGAACCCGGTGTCCGCTTGGGCGGCGAAGTGATGGAACCGGTGATGACACGCTTTGTGGGGTACTTCCCGGGTGGGATCGGGCCGATTGATCTGGCACCGGGCACCGTCAGCGAAACGGCGGACCTGGCGTTGCTTGCGCCAGTATCGCAAACCGATCTGCCGCCGGGCATTCCGCTGGCCGATGCCGCGCCGGTTCCAGGGCAAGAGGTGCTGGTCATGGGGTATCCGACCGGCTTGATGTCGCTGCTGACGCAATCGGGCGAAGAATTCGTGCAGGCGCTGCGGGAACGTGGCGAAACCGGGTTCTGGGACGTCGCCGCGCGGCTGTCCGAAGCAGGCCTGATGTCACCGCTATCCAGCCGCGGCATCGTGGGGCAGGCAACGACCGCTGCAATCGTCTATGACGCGGAAACCACGCATGGCGGCAGTGGCGGGCCGGTCCTGAACCTGCGCGGCGAAGTGGTGGCGGTCAACGCCGCCATCATCCCCGAGTTCGGTGGATCGAATTTCGGTGTCCCGGCCGCTCAGGTCCGGGCGCTGCTGCAGGCGCCCGGTGCAAGCCAGTGATCAGGCGCGGCGACGGCGGCGCGCCCGGCGCTCCGGACCTGCGGCGTCATCGCCGGTGCCGTCCGAGGCCGAGGTGAACGACCCAAGGGCCGCAGTTATCTGATCCAGCGTCGGACGCTCACCGCGGGGACGCGTATCCAGCGCCTCGCGCATCTTGCGCAGGTGTTCGGGCATGGTGCCGCAGCAGCCACCGATGATCTTCGCCCCGGCATCCCGCGCCATCGCCGCATAGTCACCCATCAAATCGGGCGTTCCGTCATAATGAATGTGACCATCCACGTATTTGGGAATTCCGGCATTGCCCTTCGAGATCAGCGGCCGCTCGGTGCCTTGTGCGGCGAACCCCAGAACCGTGCGCAGGATATCCGACGCGCCGGTGCCGCAGTTTGCGCCGAAGGCCAGCGGCGGATTGGGCAGGGTTTCCACCAGCTGCGCCAGATCCGACGATGTCACGCCCATCATGGTGCGCCCGGCAGTGTCGAAACTCATGGTGCCGCACCAGGGCATATCGGCCAGGGCAAAGGCCTCGGCCGCGGCGCGAAACTCCTCGGGCGCGCTGATGGTTTCCAGCCACAGCACGTCAACGCCGCCTTCCTTCAAGCCCTCGGCCTGTTCGTGAAACATCTCGACCGCGGCGGCATGCGACAGGCTGCCCACCGGCTCCATGATCTCGCCCGTCGGGCCAACCGATCCCGCCACGATCACCGTGCGACCGGCCTTGTCGGCCACCTCGCGGCCCAGTTCGGCCCCGATCCGGTTCAACTCGCGCACCCGGTCCTGCGCATCGTGCAGCTTCAGCCGGGCAGCGGTGCCGCCGAATGTGTTTGTCAGAAACAGATCGCTCCCGGCCTCGACCGACCCCCGATAAAGCGCCCGGATCTTGTCGGGCGCCTCGACATTCCACAACTCCGGCGCATCGCCCGATTGCAGGCCCATATTGAACAGGTTGGTGCCGGTGGCCCCATCCGCAAGGAGGGCATCCGAACTTGCCAGAAGGTCAGCAAATGCGTTGGTCATGGTCGCGATCCATATGTGGTATTTTGCAGTCACCAAAATGTGAGAGGCCCCGTGTCTCATGAACGGGGCGTCAAATCAAACTCATAAATCTCATGAAGATCATGAGGCGTGTACCAGATATCCGGAACTATCGACCGGAAAGGTCAGATTTCCGATTCCGTGAGAACCTGTTCCTTGGCTTCGACCAGCAGTTCGGACATTTTCAGGCGCACGGTCTGCTCGTCCGTCAGATCGCCGAGATAGCTCAGAACCGCGTTGACCACATCGTCCTCGCTGACGTGCTGAATGTCGGTGTGAACCAGTTCCTGACCGTATTGCTTGGCATGTTCAACGGTTTCGCCCTTCAGGGCCGATGCCCACACGGCCATGAACCGGTTGCGGCGCATCCGGGCCAGAAACTGCATCTGCTCGTCATGGGCGAATTTGGCTTCAAACGCGGCTTCGCGTTCGTCGAATGTGGTCATGGGATGCGTCCCCTTGAATATTTCTTCCTCAAATTACGTATGACGCCGCTATGCCGCATCCGCAAGAGGGTGCGGCCAGCTTGCGACACAAGAGCGCTTGGCTTAAGAGGGCGCAAACGCAGAGGGACTCACGTCCTCACCCCAATCCGGAAGGGTCGCACATGGCGCGTCGCAAGAAGATTTACGAAGGCAAGGCCAAGATCCTGTATGAAGGCCCCGAACCGGGAACCATCGTGCAGTATTTCAAGGATGACGCGACCGCGTTCAATGCCGAAAAGAAGGACGTCATCGAAGGCAAGGGCGTGCTGAACAACCGCCTGAGCGAGTTCTTCATGACCGGATTGAACCAGATCGGCGTGCCGACGCATTTCATACGCCGCCTGAACATGCGCGAACAGCTGGTACGCTCGTGCGAGATCATCCCGCTCGAGGTGATCGTGCGCAACTATGCCGCCGGTTCCATGAGCAAACGCCTGGGCATCGCCGAAGGCACGCAGCTGCCGCGCCCGATCGTCGAATACTGCTACAAGGACGACGCCCTGGGCGATCCGATGGTGACCGAAGAGCATATCGCCGCCTTCGGCTGGGCCAGCCAGCAGGACATGGACGATATCCTCAGCCTGGCGTTGCGGGTCAACGATTTCATGAGCGGCCTGATGCTGGCCGTCGGTATCCGCCTGATCGATTTCAAGATCGAAATCGGCCGCGTCTATGATGGCGATTTCCAGCGGCTCGTCGTGGCCGACGAAATCAGCCCCGACAGCTGCCGCCTGTGGGATATCGAGACCGGCCAGAAACTGGACAAGGACGTGTTCCGGCGCGATCTGGGCAGCCTGACCGATGCCTATTCCGAAGTGGCGCGCCGTCTGGGCGTTCTGCCGAAAAGCCAGGTGGCCAAGCCAACCCTGATCAACTGACCGCACCGCCCGTGATGGGCGGCGCATTCGAGTATTTGTGGAAAGATGAAGCCTCAGGGGTTTCTCAAGCAAGCCGAGGGACGGACAAGATGAAGGCACGGGTGCATGTGATGCTTAAGAACGGGGTTCTGGACCCGCAGGGCGAAGCGGTGCGTCATGCATTGGGCGCGATGGGCTTCGACAAGGTCGAGGGCGTGCGTCAGGGCAAGGTGATCGACCTGGAACTGGCCGAAGGCGCCACCGAGGCCGATGTCGCCGAGATGTGCGAAAAGCTTCTCGCCAACACCGTGATCGAACGTTACGAGATCGAACTGGCCTGACGCATGCGGGCCGCGCGTCTGACAGCCTACCGACAGCCGCTGGAGCTGACGACCGTGCCGGATCCGACCCCGGATGCCGATGGCGTGGTCGTGCGCGTTCTGGCCTGCGGCGTCTGCCGGTCGGACTGGCACGCCTGGTCCGGTTCTGACCCGGATGTGGTGTTGCCGATGACGCCCGGCCACGAATTCTGCGGCGAGGTTGTCGCTGTCGGCGCAGACGTGACACGGTTGCGCGTCGGCGACCGTGTGATTGCCCCGTTCATTCTGGCCTGCGGAAAATGCGGCGATTGCTCGGCCGGAAACCAGACCATCTGCGCCGATCAGGTGGTGCCGGGCTTTACCTGCGACGGCGCCTTTGCCGAATATGTCGCCGTGGCCCATGCAGACGCAAACCTGACGGCGCTGCCAGACACTCTTGCGCCCGAGATTGCTGCGGCCCTTGGATGCCGCGTGACGACCGCCTGGCAGGCGCTGGTGGGTCGCGCCGCGATTCAGCCCGGCGAATGGCTGGCCGTTTTTGGTGGCGGTGGGGTCGGCATCTCGGCCCTCCTGCTGGGCCGTGCGCTGGGGGCCCGTGTCGCTGTCGTCGATATCAGCGACGACAAGCTTGATTATGCCCGCAAGCTGGGCGCGGACGCCGTCGTGAACGCCGCGACCTGTGATGCACCCCAGATGGTGCGCGAACTGACCGGCGGCGGCGCCCATGTCGGGGTCGAGGCGCTCGGCATCGAGGCGACGACCGTGGCCACCATGCGGTCGCTGCGAAAATTGGGCCGGATGGTCCAGATCGGCATGCCCGCAGGCGCACATACGCAGATGTCGCTGCCGATGGATGTGCTCTATTCCGGGCAGCTTGCCGTCTATGGCACGCGTGGCATGCCCAGCTGGCGCTATCCGTCCCTGTTGAACCTGATCGCAGGCGGACAGGTCGACCTTGCTCCGCTCGTGACCCGAACCATCGCCCTGAGCCAGGCAAGCGACGAGCTTGCCGCGTTCGACCGGCCTGCGCCCCCCGGTGTGGCCGTCATCACCGAATTTGTGACCTAGGAGGACCTGCCATGCGCGCAGCCGTAGTCGTATTCCCCGGATCGAACTGTGACCGTGATCTCGCCGTGGCCTTCGAGCAGGCGGGCTTTCAGGTCGACATGGTCTGGCACAAGGATGCAACCCTGCCGTCTGGCGTCGATATCGTTGGCGTTCCCGGCGGGTTTTCCTATGGCGACTATCTGCGCTGCGGCGCCATCGCCGCGCAGTCGCCGATCTGCAAGGCAGTGGTCGAGCATACCAATCGCGGCGGCTATGCCCTGGGTGTCTGCAATGGCTTTCAGATCCTGACCGAAACCGGCGTCCTGCCGGGTGCGCTGCTGCGCAATGCCGGCCTGAAATACATCTGCCGCACCGTCGGTCTCAAGGTCCAGACCAGCGCCAGCGCCTTCACGCAAGGCTACAACGCCGGTGACGTGATCGGCATTCCGATCGCCCACCACGACGGCAATTATTTTGCCGATGACGAAACCCTTGCCGCACTGCGCGATCAGGACCGGGTCGCATTCACCTATACCGAGAATCCGAACGGCTCGCGCGATGACATTGCCGGAATTCTTTCGGAAAACCGGAGAGTTCTGGGAATGATGCCGCATCCCGAACGCGCGGTTGATCAGGGCCACGGCGGCACCGACGGAACGGCGCTCTTTCGCGCATTGGCCGGGGTCCTGACGCCAGCTTGACTTGTGATGGCGCGCGAGGCGGCGTAGCCTTGGGGAATGAGTTCCGACGGTAAGATTTCCGACAAGGACCGCACTTCGTGGGTCCAGACCAGTTCGCTGGGCTGGCGTTTGCGCACGGTCGTTCTGTCCTTGCTGTTTCTTGCGGTCATCACCGTCTGGGTCACCAATACGCTGCTGACGCAACGATTCACGGAAAGCACGCGCAACCGGGCCGAACTGCGGTTGGCGCTGTATTCGGGCAACCTGCTCAGCGAATTGCGCCGGAACGCCATCGTTCCTCAGCTTCTGGCCCGAGACCCGACCTTGATTGCGGCGTTGCAGTCGAACGATTTTTCGTTGTCCACGCAGCGCCTGATCTCGTTCGTGGAAGAGATCGGCGCCGCCTCCCTGATGTTGCTGGACCGGGATGGCCGGTCGGTTGCCGCCACGGATCGGAACCGTCTGGGGGAAACTCATCGGGGCATGACCTATTTCGTGGATGCCCTGCGCTCCAATGCAACGATATTTTCGGTCATCCAGACGGAAGCGGGCGGCTACAGGTTCTTCTATTCCCGGCGTATCGAAAGCGGCTCCGAGGTTCTTGGCGTTATCGCTGTCGAGGTCGACTTGCAGAAGTTCGAACGCGCGTGGGCGGGAATTTCCGACGCGGTCATGGTTACCGACAGCACCGGAACAATCATCCTGTCCACCGAACCCCGCTGGCGCGGGCTGAACGAGAACGAAGCGTTGCAACGCCAGACGCCGCAAACCGCCATTCAGCGCGCGATACGGGCAACGACGGATTGGAGCGGCCTGCCCGCGGATGCCTATCTGCAGGGTGAGGCGGTGATGCGGATGGAATCCCGCATCCCGTTCCGGGGCTGGCAGATGACGTCCTTTACCACTTACGCCTCGATCCGCGAGCGGGTGAACAGCGTTTTGGCGCTGGAAATCATGGGCTTCGCGATTCTGTTGGCGCTGGCCTTCTATGCCCTCAGCCGGCGAACCGCGTTGCGCATGGCGCTGTTCCAGCGCGAGTCGGCGGAGCTTCGCGCACTGAACGCCAGGCTGCAGCGGGAAATTGCTGAACGCGAACGGGTTGAAAAGACGCTGGAAGTGGCGGAACAGACCCTTGCGCAAAGCTCGAAACTCGCCGCCCTGGGCGAGATGTCGGCCGCGGTCAGTCACGAGTTGAATCAACCGCTGGCAGCCATGAAGACCTATCTTGCCGGTGCGCGCCTTTTGCTGCGCCGCAACCGCCCCGAAGAGGCGCTGGCCAGCTTTGGCCGGATCGACGGCCTGATCGAACGTATGGGCGCGATCACACGCCAGCTCAAATCCTATGCGCGCAAGGGCGCGGATGCGTTTTCCCCCGTAAATCTTGGCGATGCGCTGGCCTCGTCCCTCTCGATGATGGAACCGCAGCTCAGGCAGCGGCACGTCAAGATCACCCAGATCCTGCCGGAAGACCCGGTTCTTGTGATGGGGGATCGGATGCGGATCGAACAGGTCATGGTGAACCTCTTGCGAAACGCGTTGGACGCCACCAAATCCGTATCCGAGCCGGATGTCGAAATCATCCTGGCCGCAGGTGACATGGCCGTCCTGACGGTGCGCGACAACGGGCATGGAATCGAGAATATCGAAAACCTGTTCGAGCCGTTCTATACGACCAAGCAACCGGGGGACGGTGTCGGTCTGGGGCTTGCCATCTCCTCCGGGATCGTGAACGACCATGGCGGAAGGCTTACGGCGCGAAATGCGCAGAATGGCGGCGCGGTGTTCGAGATGCAGTTGCCAATTTTGGACAAGGACGGCCTGGAGGCCGCTGAATAACGAGGAATGACTATGGCACAGGCCATGAAAATCGCCATCGTGGACGACGAACAGGATATGCGCCAATCGATCAGCCAGTGGCTGGCGTTGTCCGGGTACGACACGGAAACATTCGCAAGTGCCGAAGAGGCGCTCAAGGTGCTGGGGCCGGATTATCCGGGGATCGTGATTTCCGATATCAAGATGCCTGGGATGGATGGCATTCAGTTTCTCAAGAAACTGATGGGATCGGACAGCACCCTGCCGGTCATCATGATCACCGGTCATGGCGACGTGCCGATGGCGGTCGAAGCCATGCGTGTCGGCGCCTTCGATTTTCTGGAAAAGCCGTTCAACCCCGACCGCATGTCGGAACTGGCCAAACGCGCCAGCAATGCCCGCCGCCTGACACTCGACAACCGGGCACTGCGCCGCGAATTGTCGGGGGGCACCCAGATCATGAAAAAGCTGATCGGTGCCAGCCCGGTCATGGAACGCCTGCGCGAGGATATACTGGATCTGGGGCAGGCCGATGGTCATGTGCTGATCGACGGTGAAACCGGAACCGGCAAGACGCTCTGCGCTCATGCGCTGCACGCCGTTGGCAGCCGCGCGGGCAAGAAGTTCGTGCTGGTATCCTGCGCCGCCTTGGGAGAGGAGGCATTGTCCAAACGCCTCTTCGGCCCGATGCAGCCCGAAGACAGCCAGTTGCCCGCCATCGAAGAAGCGCGCGGTGGTACGCTGGTGCTGGAAGGTATCGAGGCCCTGAGCGACACGTTGCAAGCCCGACTTCTGAGCGTAGTGAACGAACAGGGGACACCTGCGGAAACCCGCATCGTGGCCATCTCGAACCTGCAGGAGGCCGGTAAGACAAGCGAGGACGTGCTGCGCCCCGACCTGTTCTATCGTCTCGCAGCCCTGCGGATCACGATGCCGCCGCTGCGCCAGCGCGGCGAAGACATCCTGACGCTGTTCACCCGTCTGAGCGAACAGTTCGCCGAAGAATACGGGTGCGACGCACCACAAGTGAGCGCGCAGGAAGCCGCGCAACTGCTGCAGGCGCCGTGGCCCGGAAACGTGCGACAGCTGATCAACATCGCCGAACGTGCCGTTCTGCAATCGCGTCGCGGCTCGGGTACTATTGCCTCGCTCCTGATGTCCGATCACGAAGAGATGCAGCCGGTGATGACGACCGAGGGCAAGCCGCTCAAGGAATATGTCGAAGCGTTCGAAAGGATGCTGATCGACAACACCATGCGCCGCCACAAGGGCTCGATCGCCTCGGTGATGGATGAACTGTGCCTGCCGCGCCGGACTTTGAACGAGAAGATGGCCAAGTATGGCCTGCAGCGTTCGGATTACCTCTGACGCATCCTCACTTCGGCAGTGACTCCGCAATATCCAGAAGCGCCGTGGCAATCGCTGCGGCGTTTTGCGTTATGTCGTGAGTTCCGGACAGTTCGACGTGCTGCCAGCCGCTTGCCGCTCGGGCGTCACGGGCCAGAGAGCGCAATGGGCTGTCGGTCATGGTGATCGCCACGCGGGGGATATCTCTTGGCAGCGGCCCATGGGTCAACTTGACCGCTCCGGTCAGCGACGCGAGGCTGACAGGGCGGGTCTGATCGCCATATCTTTCGACCAGCACCGGTGGCGGGGGCCACATTCCCAGATCGACGATATCCGGCGCGTTGATGACCAGCCATTGCAGGGTGCGGGTGTCGGCGGGGATGACTTCGGGTTCCGAATGTGTCGGCAGCACGCCTTCGATGAACACCACGGCCGCTATTTTGTCCCGACTGATATCCCAGGCAACGGTGGCCGGCCGCGTTCCGGCACTGTGCGCCACAAGGATCACGGGGCCGGACAAGGCATCGATAATTTCAGAAGTGTATGTGCCCTGATCGCCGACAGTGGTGGTGGCGCCGGTCATCGGAAGGTTCACGGCGGTCACATCTGCGCCGCCATCCTTCAGTACATCTGCGATGGGCCTCCAGTACATTTCGCTCACCCACGCCCCGTGGACCAGTACAAAATGAACACTTTCCTGGGCAACAGCCAAGGATGCGATGCCAAGGTGCAGCGTGAAGAACCCGAGGAAAAACCAGCTTTTCATCGTTTGATGGTTGGTCGAAGCCACAGAACCGTCAAGCCATTCCGGTCAGACGCATTCACTTTGCCCATTGTGTTTTCCGCAGGACTGCTTTTATTGTGACGGGACGGGCAGGGTGCATTCAGCGTCTATAAGCCCCGAATCATTGAGTTTCGCTGCTTTGCCGCAACTTTCGGACCACTTCCGGATGGCAACGCAGGCCGATTGTGCCTCTGATCAGAGGCAATGGAGTGCCTTCGCCCGGGACAATCGGGTGAAAGGAATAATGGGCAGGCGCAGGCTGGACCGCGTCTGTCGGAGAAGAACCGCGATGACGCGCGCGCGACCATTGAGTGAACGGGCAGGGGGCGATAGCGCCGGACCCTGCCTTGCGCCGTCTCACATCGCCCAGACAAGACACCACCCCAAAAGCGCCCGTCCGCCCGGACAGGGTAGGACAACGCATTTGGCGCGGTGCACCAAGGAAACATGGCTAAGAAAATGCTTATCGATGCCACCCACGCGGAGGAAACCCGCGTCGTGGTGGTGGACGGCAACAAGGTCGAGGAGTTCGACTTTGAATCCGAAAACAAACGCCAGCTAGCTGGCAACATCTATCTTGCAAAAGTAACGCGAGTGGAGCCGTCGCTTCAGGCGGCCTTTGTCGATTACGGCGGGAACCGTCATGGTTTTCTGGCGTTTTCCGAGATCCATCCCGACTACTACCAGATCCCCGTCGCCGACCGCGAGGCGCTGATGGAGGAAGAGCGCGCCTATGCCGAAGCGATGAAGGATCGCGACGAAACTGACGAGGGAAAACCGAAAAAACGCCGCTCACGCTCGCGCGCCAAAGCCGAAGACTTCAAGTCAAACGACCCGGTAGAGACCAAGGATGTGGCCTCGGAACCCACGGGCATGGAAACGATCGACTTGGATGACGATGACGAACCCGGTGATTCAGAGGTGCCCGAAGGGACCTCGCCGATGGAGCGTGTGGCGGAAACCCCGGTGGAGGAACCTTCGGACGGGGAAGATGCTGACGGCTCTGATACCGGTTCTGATGGCGCATCCGAAGAAACGCCTCGGGACACAGCTGTTGAAGAGGCGGAAAAACAAGCCGATGACGATGGCGACAATGGCGATGATGACGAAATCGGCGGTGTGGACGCAAGCGACAAGGATGACAGCATCGAATCCGTGGCCGAAGAGGATGACAGCGAGGATATTCGCCCACATCGCAAGCCGCGCCCGCGCCGATACAAGATTCAGGAAGTCATAAAGGTTCGCCAGGTTCTGCTGGTCCAAGTCGTCAAAGAAGAACGCGGCAACAAAGGTGCTGCGCTGACCACCTATCTGTCGCTGGCCGGTCGTTATTGCGTATTGATGCCGAATACCGCCCGTGGCGGCGGCATCAGCCGCAAGATCACCAATGCGGCCGACCGCAAAAAGCTGAAAGAAATCGCGTCGGAAATCGATGTCCCGACCGGTGCGGGCCTGATCATCCGGACTGCCGGCGCCAGGCGCACCAAATCCGAGATAAAACGCGACTATGAATACCTGCAGCGCCTTTGGGAACAGATCCGCGAACTGACCCTGAAATCGATTGCGCCGGCGAAAATTTATGAAGAAGGTGACCTGATCAAGCGGTCGATCCGCGATCTGTACAACCGCGATATCGACGAGGTGTTGGTCGAGGGCGAGGGCGGATATCGCATCGCCAAGGACTTCATGAAAATGATAATGCCGTCTCACGCCAAGAACGTGAAACGGTACGAAGATACGCTGCCATTGTTCGCGCGCTATCAGGTGGAAAGCTACCTGAGCTCGATGTTCAACCCGGCGGTGCAGTTGAAGTCGGGTGGCTATATCGTGATCGGCGTGACAGAGGCGCTGGTTGCCATCGATGTCAATTCGGGCCGTGCGACCAAAGAAGGTTCGATCGAGGAAACCGCGCTCAAGACAAACCTGGAAGCGGCCGAGGAAGTGGCGCGGCAGCTGCGTTTGCGCGACCTGGCCGGGTTGATCGTTATCGATTTCATCGACATGGACGAGCGCAAGAACAATGCAGCTGTCGAAAAGCGCTTGAAAGACAAGCTTAAGACCGACCGCGCCCGCATTCAGGTTGGGCGTATTTCGGGGTTTGGTTTGCTGGAGATGAGCCGTCAGCGGCTGCGCCCCGGTATGCTTGAAGCAACAACGCAGCCTTGCCCGTCGTGCCATGGCACTGGTTTGATCCGGTCGGATGACAATATGGCTTTGTCGATTCTGCGTCAGATCGAAGAGGAGGGCACCCGCCGCCGCTCACGCGAGGTTCTGGTGCGCTGCCCGGTGGGGATCGCGAACTTCCTGATGAACCAGAAGCGCGAACATATCGCTCAGATCGAGGCGCGATATGGATTGTCGGTCCGGATAGAAGGCGACGTTCATCTGGTCAGTCCGGATTTCTCGATGGAGAAGTTCAAGACCGCAAGCCGCATTGTGCCTGAACCTTTGGCCCCTGTTGTCTCGGTAAACGCATCCCTGATGGATCAGGTAGATGCGGATGAAAGCGACGACGAAGAAGAAGATACAGTTCAGGTCGAGGAAGAGCAAAAACCCAAGCGTAAGCGCCGCCGCCGCCGCCGCAAAAAGAGCGGTGGAAATGGTGATGCTGCCGATTCTGGTGAAACTCAGCCATCAGAGTTTACCCCGGAAGAGGGAAGCGTCGAGGCAAAAGAAAAACCAAGTCAACCTTCGTCTGATGAAGCGACAGAAGAGGCCCAGCAGGACGACGCACCCAAGCCGAAGAAACGCCGCGCACCTCGTCGGAAGAAAAAGGAAGAAGCTACCGTAGTTGAAGAAGCTGCTCCGAACTCGGAAGCCGTGAACGAACCAGTAGCTTTGGAAAATGACGCAGGCGACGCGTCCGAAACCAACGAGACAGAGACCTCTTTGGCGGACCAGCCGACGGAGCCTGGCGTAGAGGAAAGTCAGCTCGAAGTGGTGGAAAGCGCTGCGTCGGAGCCGGAAGCAGAGGCACAAGTGGAATCTGAGGCCGTTCTGGAAACTACGTCGGTCGCAGAAGAGAGCGCTTCAGCTGTCGAGGAAACTCAACAGTCTGATGCTGAATCTGAGAATCCCGACGAGTCGGACGAACAAACCGACACAGAGCCAACTTTGGAAACCGTGTCGGAAGAGCCACCACAGCCAGCTGAGCCCCCCAAGCCAAAGCGGCGTGGATGGTGGTCTGCGGGAAATTGATGTTTCAAAAAGGCGGGTCCGATTGACCCGCCTTTTTTCTATCCGCCCTTTCGGATCAGATAGAACTGGTGATCACCGTCTTCGCCAGTTGAAAGCAACGCATGTCCTGATTCTGCGCAGAAGTGAGGAACGTCGACTATAGCTGCAGGATCATCTGCCAGAATGCGCAGAGTTGCACCGTCTGGCATGGACTTCAGCCGTTTCCTGGCCTTTAGGACGGGCAGGGGGCACAGCAAGCCCAAAGCGTCCAGAGTTTCGGTTATCTCGGTCATATATGCCAGATATTGCCCAACGCCGATCCTGTCCAGCGGTCAGACCACGGGGATGTGACCGCATGGCCTCGTGACGTCCGCGCATTCATGACATATGTGCAGTTACATGTTCGGAATCGATATCATCGACGCGGGCCTGCTGCCTGCCATGTTCATCGCCATGCTTGGCGGCGTCATCAGCTTTCTGTCGCCTTGTGTCCTGCCCATCGTGCCGCCGTACCTGGCGTATATGAGCGGCGTGACAATCAACGAAATGCAGGATCAGGCGCGGGCACGGCGAAAGGCGACTCTGGCGGCGCTGTTTTTCGTTTTGGGCCTGTCCACGGTCTTTCTGTTGCTTGGGTTCACTGCTTCGGCTTTCGGAGCCTTTGTTCTGTCGAACCAGGAGCTTTTTGCCAAGCTCTCCGGGGCTGTCGTCATTGTTTTCGGGCTTCATTTTTTGAACGTGTTTCGTATTCCACTACTTGACCGTGAAGCACGTATGGAAACTGGTGACTCCGGAGGATCGGTATTCGGTGCCTATATCCTCGGTCTGGCGTTCGCTTTTGGCTGGACGCCCTGCATCGGTCCGCAACTTGGTGCAATTCTCTCGCTGGCGGCGTCCGAGGCTTCGGTGGCGCGAGGAACGTTGTTGCTGGGGGTCTATGCGGCGGGTTTAGGTATACCATTCTTGCTGGCGGCGATGTTCCTGAACCGGTCCATGTCGGTAATGAACCGGATCAAGCCCTATATGGGAACGATCGAGAAGGTTATGGGCGGACTGCTGTTGTTCGTGGGTATCATGCTGGTCACCGGGCTTTTTACGGCTTTCAGTTGGTGGTTGCTGGAAACATTTCCGGGGCTCGCGACGCTGGGTTGACGTGTTAAAACTTGCCTGAAATCGAAGGTGGCGGGTCTTACGCTTGCCGAAATTCCGCTATAGGTTTTGGCCATGAGGTCGAGATCGTGAGCAGTCAATCGTTGCACAGACAGGTGCGCACGCGCCGGGTGTTTTACCTGCCCGGATACGATCCCGTGCACGCACGCAGATACAGAGAGTTGTATCGCAAGGAGGGGGCGGAACAGGCGCGGATTTCAGGGTATGACATCGCACTTCGTCCGAAAACCGGCGTCGAACGCTATGGCTGGCATGTGACATCCCTGCAGGATGGAAGGCAAGTAGAGGCCGAGTTCGATGTTTTGGTCTGGTCTGATCTTGTGCGGGACAGCATGGCTGGCTCGATCGCCAAAACCTATATGCAAACGGTTCGTATGGCCTGGATCTATGTCGCGACCGGCACACTGCGCCGCGTGATGAGGTTGCGCAAAGGGCCGGTGATCGCCGCACTCTATCCGGTCGGCATGCTGGTCTTGCAGTTGATACTTGCAGCGTTTCTGGGCGTGGCAGTCACTCAGGTATCAAAACCGCTTCTGGGTTTGTTTGGTTATGCTTTGGCGATTGCCACCAGCGCCAGTGCTTTGCAGTGGTTTCGAAAACTGGATAACAAGCTCCTCGTTTACTACCTGCTGCACAACTACATCTATTCCTCCAGATCTCACGGCAGAACACCTCAGGAATTGGAAGTGCGGCTAGCCGAATTCACGGCGCTGATCAGCGACGCAATGCGTGGCGATGTCGATGAAGTTCTGCTCGTGGGTCATAGTTCCGGCGCCCACTTGGGGGTTTCGGTTCTGGCAGACCTGATCCGGTCCGGTGGTGTCCGTGATGACGGTCCAGCTTTGGGGTTTCTGACATTGGGTCAGGTGACGCCGATGGTTTCGTTCCTGCCCGAAGCTCACAGATTGCGTGCCGATCTGCGTTTTCTTGGAACAAGCGACAGGATCACCTGGATTGACGTGTCGGCCCCCGGCGACGGTTGCGCCTTTGCCCTATGCGATGCGGTTGCTGTAAGTGGGGTTGCGACTGAGAACAAGCGTTGGCCGCTTGTCGTTTCTGCGGCCTTTACGCAAACCCTTTCTCCGGCACGATGGAAGGCGCTGCGCTGGCGATTCTTTCGATTGCATTTTCAGTATCTTTGCGCATTTGACCGACCGCGCGACTACGATTACTTTCGCATCACTGCTGGGCCACTGACCTTGGCTGAACGTTTCAGTGGGCGAAAGTCTTCGAAATCCAGGATCGATAAGTCGGTGTCGAAATACACGTCGGTGGCCGCATGATCCCCCCCAAACCCGCGTCGCGGACAGACAAAGTTTCGCTTTGGCATTATGTCAAAATGTTCCGTCAGGACCTGCTTTCGGCCCAGCCGCACCGTTTGTATCGTGCGTGGATGGCAGAATTTCGCACGCCTTTTTTTCGATCCTTTCTGGTCAATCAGCCGGACCTGGTTGACGTTGTCTTGAAACGGCGCCCGGATGATTTTCCGAAATCTGACCGAATACGCGAGGGTCTCAAGCCGCTTTTGGGGAACTCGGTGTTTCTGACCAATGGTGAGACCTGGAAACGGCAGCGGCGGATTATTGATCCGGCATTTGAAGGGGGCAGGCTGCGCGACACGTTTCCGGCCATGCTTTCAGCATCTCAAGCGAGTGTTGACCGCTTGAGATCGCATGTGGGGCAAAATGTCGAGTTTGAGGAGATTACCAGCCATGCGGCGGCAGACGTGATTTTTCGAACACTTTTTTCAATTCCCATAGATCACGACATAGCTTCGCAAGTATTTGAAAGGTTTCGCGCCTACCAGCGGGCGCAGCCCTTGTTGAACCTGGCGGCTTTCCTGCCGATGCCACGGTGGATTCCGCGGTTTCATTCGCGTCAGACACGGGAGAACGCTGCAGCAGTGCGTCGGTTGATCAAAGAACTGACGGTTCAGCGAATGGCCGAGATTGAGGCGGGCACCGCGCCCGACGATCTGGCAACCAAGATCATGACAACCGTCGACCCGGTAACAGGTGAGCGGTTCAGTACCGAAGAGATGGTGGATCAGGTGGCCATCTTTTTTCTTGCCGGACACGAGACCAGTGCATCCGCCCTGGCTTGGACGCTATATCTGATGGCGCTGTTTCCGGACTGGCAGGAAAAGGTTGCTGCCGAGGCTGCGGCGTTGGAGGATCACAGCTTTGCGGTCATGTCCCGTCTCAAGTTAAGTCGTGATGTGTTTCGCGAGGCGTTGCGCTTGTACCCTCCGGTGCCGATGATGGTGCGGGAAACTATCTGTCCAAACCGGTTTCGGAACAGGCCAGTTCCGAAAGGCGCGCAGATAGTTCTGAGCCCCTGGCACCTGCACCGGCATGAACGCTTGTGGCACAGGCCGGATGAATTCGATCCGGCGCGATGGGGGACTGAGAACGGTCGACAATGCCAGCGCGAGGCATATATGCCATTTTCTGCTGGTCCGCGCGTGTGTACGGGCGCAGGATTTGCCATGGTCGAAGGTCCGCTGATCCTGTCCCTGTTTCTGCGCCATTTCCGATTCGAACGGGTTGAGGGGCGCGATCCGGTTCCAGTCGCTCATCTGACGGTCAGGGCAAAGGACGGCATTTGGCTGCGCGTCCTTGAGCGCTAACAAACTACCATCCGTCAAAACCTTGCTGTATGCGGAAGGCAAAGTGGAATCAGATTGAACGGGAAAGTGTTATGTCCAAGGCAGATCAGCGCGAACAAATGACCAACGGGGCGGGGTTTATCGCAGCTCTGGATCAAAGTGGCGGCTCTACCCCCAAGGCGCTGGCGCTTTATGGCGTGGATGACTCGCAGTACGGCTCGGAAGAAGAGATGTTCGACGAGATCCAGAAGATGCGGGCGCGGATCATCCTTGCGGATAGCTTTACCAGCGACAAGGTGATCGGTGCGATCTTGTTTGAACGTACACTGGGCGAGGAAATCGACGGCAAGCCTGTTGCCGACTACCTCTGGCAAAAAAAGGGCATCGTACCGTTCCTCAAGATCGATAAAGGCCTGGCTGAGCAGGAAAACGGCGTTCAGATGATGAAGCCGATTCCGGGCCTTGCCGAATCTCTGGCCAAATATCCCAATGTTTTTGGGACCAAGGAACGTTCGGTAATCCACGAGGCCAATGCCCAAGGCATTGCGGCGGTCGTTACCCAGCAATTCGACGTTGCGCGTGACGTGATCGCTGCAGGAATGGTCCCGATCGTGGAGCCAGAGGTGAACATCCATTCCGAAACCAAGACCGAGGCTGAGGATATTCTGAAAGCAGAAATCCTCAAAAACCTGGACAAGCTGAGCGATGGGCAGGAAGTGATGCTCAAACTTACCATTCCGAGCAAGGCCAACCTTTACGACGCGTTAGCGGATCATCCGCGTGTCCTGCGTGTTGTTGCGTTGTCGGGTGGATACTCTACCGAAGAGGCGTGCGACCTGTTGGCCAAGAACGGCAAGATGATCGCTTCATTCTCGCGTGCTTTGACCGAAGGCCTGTCCAAGCAGCAGTCGGATGAAGAGTTCAATGCTGCAGTTGGTAGCAATATCGACAAGATATATCGCGCGTCGGTGTGATGCCTAAAGCGCCCTTCGGGGCGCTTTTTAATTGGGCTTGTCGAATTCTTTTCTGAGCTGTGCAGCCTTATCGCGCATCACGCAGCCCTCGGCATGGTCATTGACCAGCCCCATGGCCTGCATGAACGCAAACACTGTCGTGGGGCCAACAAACTTCCAGCCCCATTTCTTGAGGTCCTTCGACATTGCCACCGACTCGGGCGATGTGGATGCTGATTGCGGGGGCGGCGGGGTTTCCGCCTCATACCGCCAGACATAAGCCGCCAGCGATCCTTCGGACGCCACCAGTTCCTGCGCGCGGCGGGCGTTATTGATCACCGCCTCGATCTTGCCCCGGTGGCGAATGATCCCATCATTTTGCAGCAGACGTTCAACATCAACTTCAGAGAAACCGGCCATCTTGTGGAAATCAAATCCAAAAAACGCGTTTCGAAAGTTCTCACGCTTGTTCAGGATCGTGCGCCAGCTAAGACCCGACTGAAAGCTTTCCAGGCACAGTTTCTCGAACAATCGCTGATCATCCGAGACCGGAAAGCCCCATTCGGTGTCATGATAGTCAAAGAATTCCGGCGCGGCCTGGCACCAGGAACACCGAGGTTGACCGTCAGGTCCCAATACCGTGCTGCTCATAAATGTACCCCTTTTGTTCCAGGAAAACGTTACACCCAACGACCAAGATCCGACAAGCGTTAAACCTTGTCTCGGTACCAGTTCAGAATAAACACGCGAATAGCCGAGGCCAATCCGGTTTCCGGGTCGCGGTCAACATCAATTTGCGCGGCCAGTGCGTTGATTGGCTCATCTTTTTCTTTCGCAATATCACGAAATGCCCGCCAGAATTCATCTTCAAGCGAGACTGATGTCCGGTGTCCCTTGAGGGTCAATGAACGTTTTATCGGCCGACCGCTCATTCATCCAGCTCGTGATTGTCAAGGTCACGCTTCTGCTTGTCCTGCTGAAGCCTGACGATTGCTTTTTCGGACTTGGTGCGCCCAAAGGCGACGGCATTCTGATCTGCGCGGGCCTTCTTTTTGGCCCGCGCCTTTTCTTTTCGATACCGGTTCAGGTTGACCGGTTTACCCATCAGTCTTTCGGGCCGATCATCTGTTCGGGGCGCACTACGGCATCAAAGGTTGCCTCGTCCACAAACCCCAACGCAATGGCTTCTTCCTTGAGGGTTGTGCCGTTCTTATGCGCGGTCTTGGCGACCGTGGTAGCGTTGTCATAGCCGAT
>NZ_JBXWQW010000053.1:0-26078 GCF_059612585.1 Ruegeria sp. YKSF57
CCGAAATACTTGGTGATCGCCGCCGTCAGCGTCGTCTTGCCGTGGTCAACGTGGCCGATCGTGCCGATGTTGACGTGCGGTTTGTTACGCTCAAACTTTTCCTTTGCCATTGCAAGGCTCCTTTTTTCTTACGGATGGTGGGATGAAACCCACCCTACAGTGGAATGGGTAGGGCGGGGTTCACCCCGCCACCCGGTCTTATGCGTATTTCGCCTGGATCTCGTCCGAGATGTTCTGCGGAACCGGATCGTAGTGGTCGAACTGCATGGTGAACTGGGCACGGCCCGACGACATCGAACGCAGGGTGTTGATGTAGCCGAACATGTTGGCCAGCGGAACGAACGCAGCGATTGCGATCGCGTTGCCGCGCGGTTCCTGACCCGACACCTGGCCCCGACGCGAGGTCAGGTCGCCGATGATACCACCGGTGTATTCTTCCGGGGTGATCACTTCGACCTTCATGATCGGTTCCAGCAGCTTCGCACCAGCTTTGCGCATGCCTTCGCGCATGCACATCCGCGCCGCGATTTCGAACGCCAGAACGCTCGAGTCAACGTCGTGGAACTTGCCGTCCAGCAGGGCCACTTTAAAGTCGATCACCGGAAAGCCAGCCAACGGACCGGAATCCATGACCGAACGGATACCCTTTTCGACGCCCGGCACGTATTCCTTCGGAACCGCGCCACCAACGATGCGGCTTTCGAACGAATAGCCTTCGCCCGGTTGGGTCGGCTGGATTTCCAGCTTGACCTCGGCGAACTGACCCGAACCACCCGATTGTTTCTTGTGGGTGTAGGAGTGTTCGACCGGCATCGAGATGGTTTCACGGTAAGCCACCTGCGGCGCACCGATGTTGGCCTCGACCTTGAATTCGCGCTTGAGACGGTCCACCAGGATGTCCAGGTGAAGTTCGCCCATGCCCTTCATGATGGTCTGACCGGATTCCAGGTCGGTTTCCACGCGGAACGACGGGTCTTCGGCTGCCAGACGGGCAAGGCCTTGGCTCATCTTTTCCTGGTCGCCCTTGGTCTTGGGCTCGACCGCGATTTCGATCACCGGCTCGGGGAAGGTCATGGTTTCGAGAACCACAGGTTCCTTGGCATCGCACAGGGTGTCACCGGTGGTGGTGTCTTTCAGACCCGCCAGCGCGATGATGTCGCCTGCAAACGCTTCGTCGATCTCTTCCCGGTTGTTGGAGTGCATCATCATCATACGACCGATGCGCTCTTTCTTGCCTTTGGTCGAGTTCAGGATCTGGTCACCCTTGTTCATCACGCCGGAGTAGATCCGGGTGAAGGTCAGCGAACCGACGAAGGGGTCGTTCATGATCTTGAACGCCAGACCCGCAAACGGCATGTTGTCGTCTGCGCGGCGGGCGATGTTGCGAACTTCTTCCTCGTCACCGGGTTTGAAGCCCATGTAATCGACAACGTCCAGCGGGCTGGGCAGATAGTCGATCACCGCATTGAGCAGCGGCTGCACGCCCTTGTTCTTGAACGCCGAGCCACCCAGAACCGGAACGAAGTGCAGCGCCAGAGTGCCCTTGCGCAGCAGTTTGCGCAGGGTCGGCACATCGGGCTCTTCGCCTTCCAGGTACATCATCATCGCGTCGTCGTCTTCTTCGACGGCCGCTTCGATCATCTTGCCGCGCCATTCTTCGGCCATGTCCTTCAGGCTGTCGCGGATCGGGGCCTTGATCCAGCTTGCGCCCAGATCTTCGCCCTGCCACAGCCACTCTTCCATGGTGACCAGGTCGATCAAGCCTTCCAACTCGGATTCAGCACCGATCGGAATACCAACCGGAACCGCGCGGGCGCCGGTGCGGTCTTCGATCATGCGGACGCAGTTGAAGAAGTCTGCGCCGATCTTGTCCATCTTGTTGACGAACACCATGCGCGGAACCTTGTAACGGTCAGCCTGACGCCACACGGTTTCAGTTTGCGGTTCAACACCGGCGTTTGCGTCCAGAACGCAGACGGCACCGTCGAGCACGGCCAGCGAGCGTTCGACTTCGATGGTGAAGTCAACGTGACCTGGGGTGTCGATGATGTTCAGGCGGTGCTTGGGGGTATCGGCGGTCTGACCGTCCTCGGTGCGCTCCCAGAAGGTGGTGGTTGCAGCCGAGGTGATGGTGATGCCGCGTTCCTGTTCCTGCTCCATCCAGTCCATGGTGGCTGCACCGTCGTGCACCTCACCGATGTTGTGGGATTTGCCGGTGTAATACAGGATACGCTCCGAGCAGGTGGTCTTACCTGCGTCGATGTGCGCCATGATACCGAAGTTGCGGTACAAATTAAGCGGATAGTCGCGTGCCATAAGTGTAAGCCTCTAGGGTTACCAGCGGTAATGGCTGAAGGCTTTGTTCGCCTCGGCCATCTTGTGGGTGTCTTCGCGCTTTTTGACGGCGGTACCGCGGGACTGAACGGCGTCCAGCAGTTCGCCAGCAAGGCGCTCTTCCATGGTGTTTTCATTGCGGTTGCGCGCGGCGGCGATCAGCCAGCGGATGGCCAGTGCCTCGCGGCGCTCGGGGCGCACTTCGACCGGAACCTGATAGGTTGCACCACCCACGCGGCGCGAGCGAACTTCGACCGAAGGTTTGATGTTGTCGAGCGCTTCGTGGAACACTTCGACGGGTGCGCGCTTGATCTTGGTTTCAACGCGATCGAACGCGTTATAGACGATGCGCTCTGCGACCGACTTCTTACCGTCGATCATCAGGTTGTTCATGAATTTGGTCAGAACCTTGTCGCCAAACTTGGCGTCAGGCAGGACTTCGCGTTTTTCGGCGGCGTGACGACGTGACATATCAGCCTCTCCTTCTTACTTGGGACGCTTCGCGCCGTATTTCGAACGGCGTTGCTTACGGTCTTTGACGCCCTGGGTATCCAGAACACCGCGCAGGATGTGGTAACGCACACCGGGAAGGTCTTTCACACGGCCGCCACGGATCAGAACAACCGAGTGTTCCTGCAGGTTGTGGCTTTCACCGGGGATGTACGAGATGACCTCGAACCCGTTGGTCAGGCGCACCTTGGCAACCTTACGCATAGCCGAGTTCGGTTTCTTCGGTGTGGTGGTGTAAACACGTGTACAGACGCCGCGTTTCTGCGGGCACTGCTCCAGGTGCATGGATTTCGAGCGTTTTACTTTCGGCTGCCGCGGTTTGCGGATCAGCTGTTGAATAGTTGGCATTCCGGTTTCTTCCCCGTTTTGCAACACACATGACATGCACGCGCGTTGCGTGCGGCTAACTTCGCTGCGCTTATGCGTCCACAAGCGCAAAACCCGCGAGCGTTCCCATTCCGAGGTGAACGTCGCGGTTTGTTATCAGAGGGCGCGAACTGCAAAATTGTCCGGGCCTTGACCAGTTCATTACTGGAATCGGCGTTGGGGCGGCCCCCGGTGCCGAGATGACGCGCGTAATAGGGGGAGTCGGGCAAAGTGTCAACAGCCCGACCCGATTCCATCTGCGCAGGGCGCCTTATCCGCCGGATATCGCCGTTTTGACCGGCAAACAAGCCGGTTTCGGAGCGGTTGCAGGCGCAGACGGCCAACGGCATAGTCCGTCGGGAACAAACCTCGCTGGAAGTCATAGATGCAAGTTCTCGGCCTGTGCCGCTTTTCGTACCCCGCACTTGGGGGATTTCAGGTCGCGCATGACACTGTCGAGGACAGAATTCGCTATCTCTATGATTGCGACCGGTTGGAAGAGCGATTCCGGCTGTTTGAAGCCGTCTCGCTACCGGGGCTGCGCGCGCAAACCGATCAGGATTTTACCTTGATCATCGTGATTGGGGACAGCCTGCCGAAACCGGATCGCGACCGGTTGCATGACCTGACTGCCGATATACGGCAGGTCAGGATTGTCGCCCAACCGCCGCGCCCGCACCGGGAGGTGATGAAAGAAATCCTGAATGCGGAGCGCGCATCACCAGATGCACCATGTCTGCAGTTCCGGCATGACGACGACGATGCCGTCGCGATTGATTTTGTCGCCAGACTTCGGCAAGCCGCCGGCGACTGCGACGGGTTGCTGAAACGCAACAAGGCTGTCGCAGTCGATTTCAGTCGTGGTTACGCAGCTGAATTCAACAGCGGTGGCACCCGCGTACTGGAAGAGACCAGACCGTTCCTGGGAGTGGCACTTGGGATGTATGTCCGGGGCGGCTGTCCGCTGACGATCATGAATTTTGCGCACAACAAGATTGCACGGTTCATGCCAGCGGTCAGCTTTTCGGATGTGCCTATGTGGGTGCGGTCGCATGGCAGCTTTAACGACTCGCGCAGGGCAAGGGCGCAACCCGTCGATCTGTTGCCTCTGACGGCAGATCAAAAAGAAGAATTCGCCGCCCGGTTTGCGATTGACACCGACCGGGTTTCCAGGCGCGGGTTCAGTCCTTGATCGCGCGCTCGCGGAACAGAGTGAACAAGCCGGCGGCCACGACGAGAGCCGCGCCAAACAAAGTCAGCGGATCAGGCCAATCGCCAAAAACTGCAAAGCCCAGGAGAAGCGCCCAGATCAGGCTTGAATAACGGAACGGGGCGACGAACCCGACCTCGCCAACGCGCATCACCATGACGCTGAACAGATACCCCATCAGAACGAACACCGCCGCCGAGGCGATCATCATGCCGGTGGCCGGCGCAACCGGCACCCAGCCGGTACCGAGCGATGCCAATGCGGCGGTGAGTGTTATGGTGGTGGACGTTGCGAGCGTAACGACCATTGACGGTACGGCGGCCGACATGCGCCGGGTCAAAAGGTCTCGGGCGGTAATCATGGCGACCGCCGCCAACGCATAAAGCGCATAGATATTGAAACCTTCAGGACCAGGGCGGACGATCAACAGCATGCCCGCAAACCCGACCGCAATTGCCGCCGCCCGCCGCCACCCGACCGGTTCCTTGAATAAAATCGCCGCACCCAGGGTCACGGTCAGGGGCAATGCCTGCAAGACCGCCGTCACGTTCGCCAACGGCATGTGTACCAGCGCTGACAGAAACAGGAACGTGGCGCCGACCTCGGCAACGCAACGAAATGCAACAAGGATCTTGTCACGCCGTGGGAAATTCAGGTGCAGGGTGCCCAAATGCCGAGACAGGACATAGATCAGCGTGGTGGCCAGAACACCGCGCATGGCGACCAGCTGAAACAGGGGCAGGTCCGCTGCGGCCGCCTTGACGATCGCGTCGTTGATCGTGAACGCCGCCATGCTGCCCATCATCAGGAACGCGCCTTGCGTGTTGGAAGACATGTTGCGACCTCGGTGCCAGGGGGTGTCAACCGCTCCGGTCGGGTCCGTGAGCCTGCCAACCATACAGTTCTGGCATGGATGTCAAAAAAGGCAAGATGTTAACGGAATTGCATGAGGCTGCGGCGGCGCCACAACCATATATGCACGATAATCCCGGCGAGATAGCACAGGATCACAGCGCTCACCAATCCACCAAACTGATAGCGCCCCAGAACGAACAGAAAGATCGGTGTTCCCAGTGTGTTGCCCAAATTGCCCATCTGGGCCATTGCCCCGTTGGCAAGCGCACGATGCTCTATTGATGTGTTCAACTGAGGGATGGCGGCAAAGCTGGCGCCCTGGACAAGGCCCAGTGTCCCGAACAGTGACACGCATAGAATCGGAGCTGAAACCCCCAACCAGTACCCCGCCAGCACAAGCGCGGACAGGGCAAAGCCGAGCACGACGACACCGATGGCAGACCAGATGCGCATGAGGGCGGTGGCTACCAGCAGCGACACCGCAATGCCGGTCAACGGCATCAACCCCACTATGATGGCGCGCAGGTCAGCTGGCAACAAGATGGGCAGGATCGCGACCAGTGACACGAAAGTCAGCGTATAGAAAAGCCAGCCGACAGCAGGCGCGGCAAGGCGGGGAGAGCTGTAGACGGAAAGATGCTGGCGCAACACCTTACGCGGCGTAATCGAGCCAACTTTCGCCCCGGTCGTTGGGTCATCGGGTTTGAGCACCAGCCACACCATAGCAGCCAACGCCGCCATGGCCAGACCATGGGCGAGGAACAAGGCCTTTAGCCCGTGAACCTGCGCCCATGGCAATCCGACCCATGCTACAATGGCGAAGGACACGCCAAAAAACGTACTCCACAAGGTCATCGCCAGGTTGCGATATCGATCCGAGGAGATCTGCGCCATCAGCGTGGGCGCGGCGACGACGATGGCGAGATGCGACAACCCTTCGATGGTGCGGCTGACCAGCATCGGAACAATTGGAGGCAGGGCAGCTTGCCACAGCGACATCGCCGCGCCCAGACACAGGCCCAGCACTAGCATTCGGCGATACCCCACCCGCGCCACAACGATGCCCGCAGTCATGCCAAAAAGGATGCCAAAGAGACTGATGACGGACAAAACCAAACCCAAGCTTGCCGCCGCATCGGGATAGGCTTGCGCCAGCATGTCGAACGGAACCGCGATCTTGGCGAACTGCCCGGCCGCACCAAGCCCTGAAAGCCAGAGCAACAGGACAAGAAGAAGGATTCGGAGGGTCGGATTGAGCATGTCCCCTTCGATACTCCCACGGCGCTGGCAAAGCCATGGGCAAGTTCGCTGTCACAGTGGGCTTGACCTTAGCGACGCACGCCGTGTTGGTTTGCTTTGGGGCGAAGCGATCACACTCCCAACTTGCCCTTGCGCTTCACTTGATGCAAATTTGTATGCGGGAGAGGAATGTCTGCCTCACAGTCGGATCTGTTGGCAGACGGACCAGCGCGATGCCACGCTTTGGGAGGAGTGTGTCATGACATCCAAGACTGCAGACCCTACACCACCGGACAATCTGACGCCGCAACAAGGGGCCATGCCCAAGGTCAATAGAGTGACCGGGGGTGATATTTCCGCTTCGCTGAAGGCCGGGTTTTCCGACTTTCTGTCGCGCCCCGTCATGAGCGGCTTTTTCGGCCTGTTCTATGCAACCTTCGGAATCCTGCTGGTTTGGAGTTTGGTCTGGCTTGGCCAGATCTGGATGATCATTCCTGCCATTGTAGGCTTTCCGCTGGTTGCACCTTTCGCCGCCGCCGGGCTTTACGAGATGTCCCGCCGGTTGCAGAAGGGAGAGAGTTTTGGCTGGTCCGAGATCCTCATCGTCATGGCCAATCAGCGCAAGCGCGAAATGGGCTGGATGGCCTTTGTCACCCTGTTCATTTTCTGGGTGTGGATTTACCAGGTTCGGCTTTGGCTGGCGATCATCCTGCAAAATGCATCCTTTTCGGATCTTGACGGTTTTTTGAACACCGTATTCTTTACACCTCAGGGCTGGATCTTTCTTGCGGTCGGCACCTGTGTGGGCGCGTTTTTGTCGGCTGTCCTGTTCTCGGTGACCGTCGTCGCCATGCCGATGCTGCTGGACCGGGAAACCAATTTTGTTTCCGCCATGTTAACCTCTTTACGCGTCGTCTCGGAAAGCCCAGTGGTCATGCTCAGCTGGGCGGCGATCATATCGGTCACAATGCTGTTGTCGCTGGTTCCCGCGTTTCTGGGGCTGATCTTTACCCTTCCGATCCTTGGTCACACCACATGGCATCTCTATCAGCGGGCAGTGTCTGCCGCCGAAGGATGATGTATCCAGCCGCCACTCAGAGAGCCTGTGTGCTTGTTTCGTCCGCGGGGGTAATGCTCAATTTCCGCGGGACCGAGCAGCAAGTCCTCGGGCGTGCCGAATTGAGCAATGCCAGCAATCAGTGCCGGGTAACAATCGTCGAATCTGAAGATAGCCGGAATAACCGGGCAATAGACCCATCCTTCTTGCCGGTCTGACCAGTTTTTCCTTTATTCGATTGGTGCGAGAAGCTTAACCCGCCGCAGAATTCACTTTGTGCTCACCAGCCGAAGTTTTGCCGGACCCACTTCAGATTCTTGGCTGACCAACACGGCTTTCTGGCACGCGCACAAAAAAAACCCGCGCCTGAGCGCGGGTTTTGTTTTCGGCATAAACCAAAGTTTATTCCCGGCTTTCCGGAGTATCGACCAGGGTGTCGAGTTCGTCCCCGATGATGTCGTCCTCCATGATCGGAGCGGCCAGGGCAGCGGCGGCTTCGGCCTCTTCCCGGCGGGCTTCGATCACCACGTTGTCGCGGGTCTGCGCGATATGGCGGACGCGCTGGGTTGCGCCGCCCGTACCGGCCGGGATCAGGCGACCGACGATCACGTTTTCCTTGAGACCCACCAGCTTGTCTTTCTTGCCCTGAACCGAGGCTTCGGTCAGAACGCGGGTGGTTTCCTGGAACGACGCCGCCGAGATGAACGAACGCGTCTGCAGCGAGGCCTTGGTGATGCCAAGCAGGATCGGCTGACCCTGGGCCGGGCGACCGCCGCGTGCGATGGTCTTTTCGTTGGCCGCATCGAATTCCTGCTTATCGACATGCTCGCCCTTCAGCAGGGTGGTATCGCCGGATTCGAGGATCTCCCACTTCTGCAGCATCTGGCGCACGATCACTTCAATGTGCTTGTCGTTGATCTTAACACCTTGCAAGCGATAGACGTCCTGCACCTCATCGATCATGTAATCCGCCAGCGCTTCGACGCCCATGATGGCAAGGATGTCGTGCGGGGCCGGGTTGCCGTCCATGATATAGTCACCCTTCTGCACGAAGTCGCCTTCCTGCACCGGGATGTGTTTTCCCTTGGGTACCATGTATTCGATCGGCTCCATCGACTCGTCGGCCGGTTCGATGGTGATGCGGCGCTTGTTCTTGTAGTCGCGGCCAAAGCGCACGTAACCATCGGCTTCGGCGATGATTGCGTGATCCTTGGGACGACGTGCTTCGAACAGTTCCGCAACACGTGGCAGACCACCGGTGATGTCCTTGGTCTTGGCGCCTTCGCGCGGAATACGCGCGACAACGTCACCGGCTTCGATCTGCTGGCCGTCCTCGACAGACAGGATCGCATCCACCGACATCGGATAGTGAACCGGGTTGCCCGCATCGTTGCGCACCGGTTCGCCATCTTCGCCCACCAGAATGATTTCGGGCTTGAGGTCGCTGCCGCGTGGCGCCGCGCGCCAGTCGATCACGATCTTCTGGGTCATGCCGGTTGCGTCATCGGTCTCGTCGCGAACCGCAAGGCCCGAAACCAGGTCGACATATTTCGCGGTACCGGCTTTCTCGGCGATGATCGGAAGGGTGTAGGGATCCCATTCGAACAGCTTGTCGCCGCGCTTGACCTTGGTGCCGTCCTTGACGAACAGCTTGGAGCCGTAGCCCAGCTTGAAGTTGGCGCGTTCTTCGCCGTGTTCGTCGTTGATCACCAGCTTCATGTTACGGCCCATGACCAGGCTTTCGCCTGCGGCATTGACCAGGATCTGCGGGTTTTCGAAGGCAATGACGCCGTCCTGGCTTGCTTCCTGGAACGATTGCTGACCACCTTGGGCAACACCACCGATGTGGAACGTCCGCATCGTCAGCTGTGTACCCGGTTCACCGATCGACTGTGCGGCGATGATACCGACAGCCTCGCCCGTGTTCACCATGGTACCGCGCGCAAGGTCACGACCGTAGCAGGTGGCGCAAACGCCCTCTTCCGACTCACATGTCAGCGGCGAGCGTATCCGCATCGAAGCAACGGCAGCCTCGTCGATGGCGTCAGCCATACGCTCGTCAATCAGCTGACCTGCAGCGACCAGAACCTCATCCGTTCCCGGACGCAGAACGTCATCGGCAGAGACACGACCCAGCACACGCTCGGCCAGAGAGGCAACGACTTCACCGTCGTTAACCGCTGCTTCGGCAGTGATTGCGCGGTCGGTGCCGCAGTCGATTTCACGCACGATGCAATCCTGCGCCACGTCCACCAGACGACGGGTCAGGTAGCCCGAGTTCGCCGTCTTCAGAGCAGTATCCGACAGACCCTTACGGGCACCGTGGGTCGAGTTGAAGTATTCAAGAACGGTCAGACCTTCCTTGAAGTTCGAGATGATCGGCGTCTCGATGATGTCGCCGTTCGGCTTGGCCATCAAGCCACGCATACCACCCAGCTGTTTCATCTGAGTCACCGAGCCCCGCGCACCGGAGTGGGCCATCATGTAGACCGAGTTCGGTTCCTGCTCGGCACCATTCTCGTCACGCGCGGAAGCCGAGATGGTGTTCATCATCGCCTCGGTGACGCGGTCGTTACATTTCGACCAGGCATCGACAACCTTGTTGTACTTTTCGCCCTGAGTGATCAGGCCGTCCATGTACTGTTGTTCGAAATCCTTCACCTGATCGCGGGTGTCATCAACGATGCCCCACTTGTCGTTCGGGATGACCATGTCGTCCTTGCCGAACGAGATGCCGGCCCTGAACGCTTCCTTGAAACCCATCGACATGATCTGGTCACAGAAGATAACCGACTCTTTCTGCCCGCAGTAACGGTAGACGGTGTCGATCACCTGCTGCACTTCCTTCTTGCGCAGCAGACGGTTGACCAGTTCGAACGGCGCCTTGTTGTTCATCGGCAGCAACGCACCCAGACGCAGACGGCCCGGAGTGGTTTCATAGCGCTTCTGAACTTCGTTGCCTTCGTCGTCGATCTGCGTGATCCGCGCGGTGATTTTGGTGTGCAGATGCACTTCACCCGCGTCCAGCGCGTGCTGAACTTCGTCGATCGAACCAAAGACCTTGCCTTCACCCGGCATGCCTTCGCGTTCCAGGGTCACATAGTAGAGACCCAGGATCATGTCCTGCGACGGAACGATGATCGGCGCGCCGTTTGCAGGCGACAGAACGTTGTTCGTCGACATCATCAGAACACGCGCTTCCAGCTGTGCCTCAAGGCTCAGCGGCACGTGAACGGCCATCTGGTCACCGTCGAAGTCGGCGTTGAAGGCCGAACAGACCAGCGGGTGCAGCTGGATCGCTTTACCTTCGATCAGGACCGGTTCGAATGCCTGAATGCCAAGGCGGTGCAGCGTCGGCGCACGGTTCAGCATGACAGGGTGTTCGCGGATCACCTCGTCGAGGATATCCCACACTTCGGGGCGCTCTTTCTCGACAAGTTTCTTCGCCTGTTTCACGGTCGAAGACAGACCCTTGGCTTCAAGGCGGCTGTAAATGAACGGCTTGAACAGCTCCAGCGCCATCTTCTTGGGCAGACCACACTGGTGCAGCTTGAGTTCGGGACCAGTCACGATGACCGAACGGCCCGAGAAGTCGACCCGCTTGCCCAGAAGGTTCTGACGGAAACGACCCTGCTTGCCTTTCAGCATGTCCGACAGCGATTTCAGCGGACGCTTGTTGGCGCCGGTGATCACGCGGCCACGACGGCCATTGTCGAACAGAGCGTCAACGGATTCCTGCAACATCCGCTTTTCGTTGCGGACGATGATGTCAGGCGCGCGCAGTTCGATCAGACGTTTCAGACGGTTGTTCCGGTTGATGACGCGGCGATACAGATCGTTCAGATCCGAGGTCGCGAAGCGGCCACCATCCAGAGGAACCAGCGGACGCAGTTCCGGCGGAATGACCGGGATCACGGTCATTACCATCCACTCGGGCCGGTTGCCCGACTCGAGGAAGGATTCAACCACCTTCAGACGCTTGATGATCTTCTTGGGCTTCAGTTCGCCGGTTGCTTCGGCCAGATCGGCGCGCAGCTGCTCGGCTTCGGCTTCCAGATCGATCTGGGCCAGCATCTCGCGAATGGCTTCGGCACCGATATTCGCGGTGAACGCGTCCATGCCATAGGCATCCTGTGCGTCCATGTACTCTTCTTCGGTCAGCATCTGGCCGTAGGTCAGGTCGGTCAGACCGGGCTCGATGACGACGTAGTTTTCAAAGTAGAGAACCCGTTCCAGATCGCGCAGCGTCATGTCCAGCATCAGACCGATGCGGGACGGCAGCGATTTCAGGAACCAGATATGCGCAACGGGTGCTGCCAGTTCGATATGGCCCATGCGCTCGCGGCGGACTTTCTGCAGGGTGACTTCCACACCGCATTTCTCGCAGACAACGCCGCGATACTTCATCCGCTTATATTTGCCGCACAGACATTCGTAATCTTTGATCGGGCCAAAGATGCGCGCGCAGAACAGACCGTCACGCTCGGGCTTGAACGTGCGATAGTTGATGGTTTCGGGTTTCTTGATCTCGCCATAGGACCAAGACAGGATCCGCTCGGGCGACGCCAGCGAGACCTTGATCTCGTCGAACACTTTCGGGGGCGTCAGCGGGTTGAACGGGTTGTTGGTGATTTCCTGGTTCATTTTGCGTCCTTACAAATTGGGATGGGATGAGTGTGGGGCGCTGCCGCCCCTACTCTTCCTCCGCATCCAGGAGTTCCATATTCAGGCCGAGGCCACGGACTTCTTTGACCAGAACGTTGAACGATTCCGGTACGCCCGCTTCAAAGTTATCCTCGCCCTTGACGATCGACTCATAGACCTTGGTCCGGCCGGCGACGTCATCCGATTTCACGGTGAGCATCTCCTGCAGGGTGTAGGCGGCACCGTAAGCTTCCAGAGCCCAGACTTCCATCTCACCAAAGCGCTGACCACCGAACTGCGCCTTACCGCCCAGCGGCTGCTGGGTGACCAGGCTGTACGGCCCTGTCGAACGCGCGTGGATCTTGTCGTCCACCAGGTGGTGCAGTTTCAGCAGGTACTTGATGCCCACGGTCACCGGACGCGCAAATTGCTCACCCGTACGACCGTCGAACAGAATCGACTGACCGCTTTGCGAGAAGCCCGCACGCACCAGCGCGTCGTTGACGTCAGCCTCTTTGGCACCGTCGAAGACAGGGGTTGCGATCGGAACACCGCGGGTCACGTTGCCCGCTGCTTCGACCAGCGTCTCCTCGTCCATGCCGGTGATGCCTTCTTCGTAGACATCTTCGCCATAGGCCAGCTTCATCGCCTCGCGAACCGGGGTCAGGTCGCCGGAACGGCGGTATTCACCCAGTGCCTCATCGATGTTCAGACCCAGACCGCGCGCGGCCCAACCCATGTGGGTTTCAAGGATCTGACCCACGTTCATACGCGAAGGCACACCCAGCGGGTTCAGACAGAAGTCGACCGGGGTCCCATCGGCCAGGAACGGCATGTCTTCCATCGGAACAACCTTGGAGATCACACCCTTGTTCCCGTGACGACCGGCCATCTTGTCGCCCGGCTGCAGCTTGCGCTTCACCGCGATGAAGACTTTGACCATCTTCATCACACCCGGCGGCAGGTCGTCGCCACGGCGGACTTTCTCGACCTTATCCTCGAAACGGGCATCCAGAGCGCGCTTCTGCACTTCGTACTGCTCGTTCAGAGCCTCAACGATCTGTGCGTCCTGCTCGTCTTCCAGCGCCAGCTGCCACCATTGACCACGGGTCAGAGTGTCCAGCAGATCCTCGGTGATCACCGATCCTGCCTTGACACCTTTCGGGCCTTTGACAGCGGTTTTGCCGAGGATCAAGCTTTGCAGACGCGCATAGATGTTGCGGTCAAGGATCGTCAGCTCATCGTCCCGGTCACGGGCCAGACGTTCGACTTCCTCACGCTCGATCTGCAATGCACGCTCGTCTTTTTCGACGCCGTGACGGTTGAAGACGCGAACCTCGACGACCGTACCGTAATCGCCCGGCTTAACGCGCAGCGAGGTGTCGCGCACGTCGGATGCTTTTTCACCAAAGATGGCGCGCAGCAGCTTTTCTTCCGGGGTCATCGGGCTTTCGCCCTTCGGAGTGATCTTGCCGACCAGAATATCGCCTGGTTCGACATCCGCACCGATGTAAACGATGCCCGCCTCGTCGAGGTTGCGCAGCGCTTCTTCACCGACGTTCGGGATGTCGCGGGTGATTTCTTCCGGGCCCAGTTTGGTGTCACGGGCGGCAACTTCGAATTCCTCGATATGGACCGAGGTAAAGACGTCATCACGTGCGATACGTTCCGAGATCAGGATCGAGTCTTCGTAGTTGTAGCCGTTCCACGGCATGAACGCGACGACCACGTTCTTACCCAGAGCAAGTTCACCCATGTCGGTCGACGGACCGTCGGCAATGACTTCGCCCTTCTGGACGGTGTCACCCACCTTGATCAGCGGACGCTGGTTGATACAGGTGTTCTGGTTCGAACGCTGGAACTTGCGCAGACGATAGATGTCAACGCCAGCATCGCCCAATTCCAGATCCTCGGTGGCGCGAATAACGATACGCTGGGCATCGACCTGGTCGATGATACCGGCGCGTTTCGCCTGAATCGCAGCGCCCGAGTCGATCGCAACCTTTTCCTCGATACCGGTACCGACCAGCGGTGCCTCGGCCCGCAGCAGCGGAACCGCCTGACGTTGCATGTTCGAGCCCATCAGAGCGCGGTTGGCGTCGTCGTTTTCGAGGAACGGGATCAGCGAGGCGGCAACCGAAACCAGCTGTTTCGGGCTCACGTCGATCAGGTCGACGCTTTCCACCGGCGCCAGCGTATAGTCGCCGGCCTGGCGGGTGTTGACCATCTCGTTGATGAACTTGCCGTTCTCGTCCAACGTCGCGTTGGCCTGCGCCACAGTGTGACGCATTTCCTCGGTCGCGGACATGTAGTGGACCTCATCGGTCACCTGACCTTCGCTGACGACGCGATAAGGCGTTTCGATGAAGCCATACTTGTTCACGCGGGCAAAGGTGGCCAGCGAGTTGATCAGACCGATGTTCGGGCCTTCCGGCGTTTCAATCGGGCACATCCGGCCATAGTGGGTCGGGTGCACGTCGCGAACCTCGAAGCCCGCGCGCTCGCGCGTCAGACCACCGGGGCCAAGCGCCGACAGGCGGCGTTTGTGGGTGACTTCGGACAGCGGGTTGGTCTGGTCCATGAACTGCGACAGCTGCGACGAGCCAAAGAACTCGCGTACGGCAGCAGCAGCCGGTTTCGCGTTGATCAGGTCCTGCGGCATGACGGTGTCGATCTCGACCGACGACATGCGTTCCTTGATCGCGCGCTCCATGCGCAGCAGGCCGACTCGGTACTGATTCTCCATCAGTTCGCCGACCGAGCGCACCCGGCGGTTGCCGAGGTGGTCGATGTCGTCCACATCGCCTTTGCCGTCACGCAGTTCCACCAGTGCCTTGATGCAGGCCACGATGTCTTCGCGGTCCAGCGTGCGCTGAGTGTCCGGCTTGTCCAGCGCAAGGCGCATGTTCATCTTGACCCGGCCAACAGCGCTGAGGTCATAGCGCTCGCTGTCAAAGAACAGCGTATCGAACAGGGCGGACGCCGCTTCGACGGTGGGCGGCTCACCCGGGCGCATGACGCGGTAGATATCCATGAGCGCGGTTTCGCGGTTCATGTTCTTGTCCTGCGCCATGGTGTTGCGCATGTAGGGGCCGACATTGACGTTGTCGATATCCAGAACCGGGATATCGGTGATGCCCGCGTCGATCAATTCTTTCGCGGAACCGCCGATCAGTTCACCGTCCTTGTCATATTCCAGCGTCAACTCGTCCCCGGCTTCGACATAGATCGCACCGGTTTCTTCGTTGATGATGTCCTTGGCGACAAACTTGCCTACGATATGATCGAACGGAACCAGCAGGTCGGTGACGGCACCTTCCTCGATCAATTTCTTGACCGCGCGCGGGGTGATCTTCTTACCGGCTTCGGCAATCACTTCGCCCGAGGCGGCGTCGATCAGGTCATAGGTGGGACGGGTGCCGCGCACGCGCTCGGGGAAGAACGGGGTGACCCATCCCTTCTTCTTCGCCAGCTTGTAGGAAACGGTATTGTAATAGGCATCCATGATGCCTTCCTGATCCAGACCCAGCGCATATAGCAGCGTCGTCACCGGCAGCTTGCGGCGACGGTCGATGCGGGCAAAAACGATGTCCTTGGCGTCGAACTCGAAGTCCAGCCACGAGCCGCGATACGGGATGATGCGGCAGGCAAACAGCAGCTTGCCCGAGGAATGGGTCTTGCCCTTGTCATGGTCAAAGAACACGCCCGGCGAGCGGTGCATCTGGGACACGATCACACGTTCAGTGCCGTTGACGATAAAGGTGCCATTCGGAGTCATCAGGGGCATGTCGCCCATGAAGACGTCCTGCTCCTTAATGTCCTTGACCGACTTGGCGCCGGTGTCCTCATCGACATCAAAGACGATCAGACGCAGAGTAACCTTGAGCGGCGCGCTGTAGGTCATGTCGCGCTGCATGCACTCTTCGACGTCATATTTCGGTTTTTCCAGATCGTACTTCACGAACTCCAGAACGGAAGTTTCGTTGAAATCCTTGATCGGGAAAACCGACTGGAACACGCCTTTGATACCTTCGCCGTCGGCTGGCTGTTCGGCATCACCGGAACGCAGGAAAAGATCATAAGAAGATTTCTGTACCTCAATGAGGTTGGGCATTTCCAAAACTTCGCGGATTTTGCCGTAATATTTACGAAGACGTTTCTGGCCAAGGAACGATTGAGCCATGTCAGATGTCACCTTTCGATGTTCTCAGCGGGCAAAGACACCGTCGGGCCCCGGCATCTTGCACATTCGAGACGACACGTCCGGATCAATTCATGGCCACCGTCCCGAAGGCGGCCTCCCGATCCGAAAACCGTGTCTTAGAAAACGCCCCCCTGTCAGAGGCCCTTTCTAAGACAGGTTCGGCTGGACCCGGATTTCTCCGGGTCCAGCCAAATTCTGCGGCACATCAGCGATGCACCTGTCGGTTGGCTTAGGCCAGCTCGACTTCGGCGCCAGCTGCTTCCAGCTTGCCCTTGACTTCTTCGGCTTCTTCTTTCGAAACGCCTTCTTTGATCTTGCCGCCGGCTTCGACCAGTTCCTTGGCTTCTTTCAGGCCCAGGCCAGTGATGCCACGAACTTCTTTGATGACGTTGATTTTCGAAGCGCCGGCGTTCTTCAGAACGACGTCGAATTCGGTCTTTTCTTCCTCGGCTGCGCCACCGGCGTCGCCACCAGCTGCTGCGACCATGACGGCGCCGCCAGCTGCGGGCTCGATGCCGTACTCGTCCTTGAGGATGGTTTTCAGTTCTTGTGCTTCCAGCAGGGTCAGACCAACGATCTCTTCTGCCAGTTTCTTCAGATCAGCCATTGTATCAGCTCTTTCCGTTTACAGTGTGTGTTCCAACGTCGGGGCATTCACAACCCCACGCAGATCATTCAGTGCCAACCGCTTACGCAGCTTCCGCCTTCTCTTCGATGGTGGAAAGGATGCTTGCGATATTGCTTGCAGGTGCGCCAATCGCGCCAGCGATGTTCGAAGCAGGTGCGCCGATGCACGACACGATCTGAGCAATAAGCTCTTCGCGCGACGGCATTTTCGACACGGCTTCGACGCCGGCCCGGTCCAGAGCGTTCTCGCCCATTGCGCCGCCGAGGATCTCAAATTTCTTGTTATCCTTGGCGAAGTCCTCGGCCACCTTGGCTGCCGCCACGGGGTCTTCGGAATAGGTCAGAACGGTCATACCCGTCAGCAGGTCGGCCATGCTTGCACACGGCTTACCCTCGAGGGCGATTTTGGCGAGCCTGTTCTTGGCAACACGCACGGACCCGCCTGCTTCGCGCGCACGCGAACGCAGATCCTGCATCTCGGCAACTGTCAGACCGGCGTAGTGAGCAACCACCACGACGCCAGAGCTTTCGAAGATCTGGCCGAGTTCCTCGACCACTTTCTCTTTCTGGGCTCTATCCACAGTTCTCTCCAAATTAGGGATGATGGGTCATCCCGGCTCATATTTGCCGAGGCCTGAGCCCCGGCGTTCAGGTCCGTTGTACGGGGTTGAGCCAAAAATCGCCCGAGGGTGGGACCCTCGAATTCTTTGGTCTTTCCCGTCTCAGGCAGGAAATTAAGGGGCCATATGGACCCACCCACCGTCTTGGACGAAACAAAATAAAGCGCACGACGAATCGCACGCTTTACTCCGCAGCCCTCTTTAGGCCAGACAGCCTAGGTTTCCAAGGGGTAAATCAGGATCTCGCCGCAAAAACCCTTTTGCCAGAAAGTGTGTTCCGCGCCGTCAGGATGGTACAACATCAGATTTTCCGGCGTCGGAGGTCGCACGGCGTTTGGTGTTGCGAAATTGACAACAAGCACGCCAACCAAAACCAGATAAATTGATGGATCTTTCTAACAAAACGCTTTTGACTTAGATCAGTCAATCGACTCCATCGAACCGGCGCGGGGGTCCACCAGAAGTCACACACGATTCCAGACCCTCAAAAGGGACCCATAGGTTTAGCGACAATCTGCGTTGAAAAATCCCCCCAAACACAAAGATCCCCATACAAATGAGCACTTCATGAAGGTTTTTGGCTACATTCGATTTTCCTATTTTGGCAGAAACGACACCAAAATCGGTCGGGCGGAACTAGAGGAAGCAGAGCGTTTGGACGCCCTCTACAACCCTGAGCGCATGGCCGAACGCCTGTACTTTCTGGAAAACATCACTCTGCCATCTCTCCGCTTTCAAACCGACCCTGACTTCAAGGTCATTGTGGCCGCCTCTACAATCATGCCGGACGTCTATAAAGCGAGCCTAGAACAAGCCTGCGCTGATATTCCACAAATCGAAATAATTTATAGTGACGCAGACCACATTACAGACGCTCTTAACCCAAAAGTAGAAGAACTGACCTCTGGCATTGAACAAAAGACTGTTCATTTTAGGATGGACGACGACGATGCGATTTCCGCATACACGATATCGCGCCTGAAACGGCTGGGCGAACATGCGGTTCCCAACACCCTGATATCGATGCCGCGCGGATTTTACCTAGCCCATGACGGAACGGACTCTTTTCTTCTGCGGAAATTTGAACCCTATATCGCAATCGCCTGGGCACTGGTGAATGCACCCGGGCAGATACGCAACCCGTATCAAGGGCGGCATAGAGGGTACTACGAACTCAACCCGTCGATCATGGATCCTCGCCCACATGCATACATACATGTGGCCCACAACAGCTCGGACACTCGCGCCCGACAAGGACGGAAACTGCGCAAGGCAATTTCCACCGATCCAAACTTTGAGACTGAGCGCGCGAGAAACCGCGTCGAGCGCTTGATCCGGCGCGAATTTCCAACTTTCACGCCTGAAAAGCTGAAACAAATCGTGGCTGACGCACCAAGTGCTAGCGTTTCCACAGAAGACTGAACCCCTCGAGCACTGAGAGTTAGAAACTATTTACCGGGCTGGGTTCTGCTTGTGTGTTATATGCTGTGATGGGTCTTTTGTATCCGGCGTATTGAAAAAGGATGGTCGAGGGAAAATCGAGGCAATCTGATTGGCCTTTCAGAAGCGGCTTTTGACTACGGTTCATAATACTCGGTTGCTGCAGATCGCCGTTAAGTTCGAAAATCCTTTTGTTGTTCCTGGCATTGGGCACTATTGAATGTGGTCTTCTCGAATTCTGGAAAGAATGAAAATATGTGCAGATTCGCAGCGTATTGTGGCGTAAGCATCCCGCTTGAAAACATTATCATCTTGCCCAAACATTCGCTGCTGGAACAAAGCCAGCATGCCGCCGAGGCCAAGCTGGCGGTGAATGGTGACGGATTTGGCATGGCCTGGTATGCAGAGCAGGAGCACCCAGGGCTGTACCGTGACGTCCTGCCCGCGTGGTCGGATGGCAATCTTCTGGACCTGTGCCGCATGATTAAGTCGCGCCTTTTCCTGGCGCACGTTCGGGCCTCGACCTTTGGTGAGACGTCACGTAGCAACTGCCATCCTTTCACCTATGGCAAATGGTCGTTCATGCATAACGGTCAGATCGGCGATTTCGGGCGTATACGGCGGGAACTTGAAGCCTTCCTGCCGGACGAGTGCTATCATGCCCGCCGCGGCAGCACGGATTCTGAGTTGTTGTTTCTGTTGCTGCTGGCGAATGGGTTAGACGAATGCCCCTTTCAAGCTGTCGTCACGACAATCAGGCAGATTGAAGAAGTTCAGGGAGAAACCGAACAGCCCAACAGGATGGCGACTGCCTTTTCCGATGGCTCGGCTCTTTATTCCTTCCGCTATTCCAGTGACCGGCGCAGCCCGTCGCTTTATTTCGGGGAAGGGCTGGACAACGGCGGAAAAGTCGTCGCGTCGGAGCCGCTAGACAGGTCGGTCGGTTCCTGGGAACCTGTCGCCGATCGAAGCTTCTTTTCGTTGGTAAAGGGCGAAGCAAGCATCCGCGAGCTTGGCCTTTGATACATCCTGGAAATGCAGAACGGGCGGCCTGTTTGGGGCCGCCCGCTTGGTTTTACCGCTGAATGCTCGTGCTTATTCGCTCGAAGCCTGCGCCACATCCACGGTCACGCCGGGACCCATGGTCGAGCTCAGCGCGATTTTCTTCATGTAGGTGCCCTTGGCGCCCGACGGCTTTGCCTTGGCCACGGCCGACACAAAGGCACGGACGTTTTCGACCAGCTTGGTTTCGTCAAACGACGCTTTGCCAACACCGGCGTGCACAACACCGCCTTTTTCCGCCTTGAACTGGACTTCACCGCCCTTGGCTGCTTCCACGGCGGCTTTCACGTCCATGGTCACGGTGCCAACCTTGGGGTTCGGCATCAGGTTGCGGGGGCCAAGGATCTTACCCAGACGGCCTACGACGGGCATCATGTCCGGGGTCGCGATGCAGCGGTCGAACTCGATCTTGCCGCCCTGAATGGTTTCCATCAGGTCTTCTGCGCCAACAATGTCAGCACCGGCTGCCTTGGCTTCGTCCGCCTTGGGGCCGCGAGCAAACACTGCAACGCGCATGGTTTTGCCAGTTCCGTTCGGCAGGCCGACGACGCCGCGGACCATCTGGTCGGCGTGGCGGGTGTCGACGCCCAGATTCATGGCGATCTCGACGGTTTCGTCGAATTTGGCCGAGGCGTTTGCCTTGATCAGGGAAACTGCTTCTTCGACCGACAGGTTTTCCTTGCCGGCAAAAGCTTCGCGTGCGGCGCGGGTCCGTTTTCCGAGTTTAGCCATCTTACTTCACCTCGATGCCCATGGAGCGGGCCGAGCCCAGGATGATCTGCATTGCGCCTTCGATGTCGTTGGCGTTGAGATCTTTCATCTTGGCTTCCGCAATTTCACGGACCTGCTTCGAGGTCACGGTTGCGATTGTTTCACGGCCAGGATTTTCCGCACCGCGCGGGCGGTTACGTTTGCCAACCGGCTTCAGACCAGCAGCTTTTTTCAGGTAATAAGACGCGGGCGGCGTCTTGATGTCCATGGTGAAGGACTTGTCCTGATAGTAGGTGATCACGGTCGGGCACGGCGCGCCGGGCTCCATGTCTGCGGTCTTGGCGTTGAACGCCTTGCAGAATTCCATGATGTTGATGCCGCGCTGACCCAGTGCGGGGCCGACCGGCGGAGAGGGGTTTGCCTGACCTGCAGGAACCTGCAGCTTCATCGAACCAACAAGCTTCTTAGCCATGTGGTTTTCCTTTCAACGTGGGCGGGACGCGTCCAGCCCGGAGAATGTTGCGTGGTCCGATTTCAGGATCGCGATCCGTCCATCTCCCACGAGAGAATCTCGCCCGAAGACGATAGAGGCGGCGTTTATAGGGGAATGGCAGGGTTGGCAAGGGGATCGCTCACCCCTTTAGTGATTGAATATGCCCGCAGCCTCAGCGCAAGAATTTCTCTACGCAGAGACCGTCCAGTGTTCCTGTCTGTGAGTAAACGCCAACAAAGCTTTTCTGCTGGGGTGTTAGCGTACCTGAAACGGCGTGAACAAGCTGAGCGCCGAAAAGCTCTTCGTACCCTGCCTCAAAGGCCATTGCTTTGCAAACCTCTAGAACGATGTCCAAACTTTCTTCACTACTTAACGGGTTCTGCGAGATACGGTCACTGACAGCATTTGATAGTAAGACAATGAACGGTGCGCGAGTGTCATGGACAATCATATCATCCGAGAGGTCTGTTCTGCCGATCTGGTCATCAGCCCCTCTCAACGCTTGAACGGCGAACGAGACGTGCTGTGCCTTATCCACTTTCTGATCAAAGAAATCGTTACTGATCAGAAATTCAAGGAACTCAAAATTGGTTTGACTCACCAAATCCTCATTTAAATAGAAGAAAGCAAACTCGATTAAGGACACACCGCTTTCGTTACGCTCAAGCAGCACCTCAGGCACGTTGGACACAATTTCTTGCAGGCGATCGTTCTGAAGATTTGCGTTCGCTCGCAGCGCCTCTTCAAACAAAGCTGCTGATTGATGTGTGTCAGCCGCAGCAGGTGCAAAAAGAAGCCCCCCAATAGTCACTGCAAACGCGAAGCCGATACAATTTAATAGAATGAAAGTGACCGCAGTATGGAATCTAAACAAGAGTATATCTTCCGGTGTTTGGGTAGTTAAAGTCTATAAGGCTTTGGCTTTGTCAACAGCCGCTTCTTCAGACGGGCGGACAAACAAAAAACGCCGCAATGCCCAAGGCATCACGGCGTCAAAATCTCTCTCAGAAGCTTCTCACCCCTGCTTCGTAACCTGCGTAAAGTCCAGTTCAACCGGCGTTTCGCGGCCAAAGATCGAAACCGAAACCTTGAGTTTCTGGTTCTCGTCGTCCACGCCTTCGACCATGCCGTCGAAATCCTCGAACGGACCATCGTTGACCTTGACCTTTTCGCCAATCTCGAACGAGATCATCAGCTTGGGCGCTTCTTCGCCTTCCTGAACGCGGTTGAGGATCTGGTTCACTTCGGCGTCGCGCATCGGCATCGGGCGGCCTTGCGGGCCAAGGAAACCGGTGACCCGGTTGATCGAGTTGATCAGGTGATAGCCCTGGTCGGACATTTCCATGTGCACCAGCACGTAGCCGGGCATGAAGCGGCGCTCTGTCGTGACCTTCTTGCCCCGGCGCACTTCGATCACCTCTTCGGTGGGCACCAGAACTTCGTCGATATCGTCCTCAAGACCCTGCTCGGCCACGGACGTGCGGATCTGTTCTGCGATCTTTTTCTCGAAATTCGAAAGAACGCTGACCGAGTACCACCGTTTCGCCATGAACCTGTCGTCCTTGTTCTGCCTTTGGCACACTGTCCGGAGCGCGCCCGTCATTGAAATTTCTCAGCGGTTTCACCGCACAACCCGGAACAAAAAGCGGCGCGCAACTCGAATCGCCGCACGCCCGTCCCAAAGGGTTTCGCGTCACCTACTCCGACATGGCGCGTTGTGCAAGGGGCGTCCGGGATTTAACCGGGCGTTCCCGAGGGCTTGCCTAGTTGAACATACCCAGAATCAGCTGCAGCCCGCCACGGATGCCCAGATCCACCAGCGCAAAGAAAATGGCGGTCAGTGTCGCCATGATGAACACCATGACCGTGGTCAGCAGCACCTCGCGGCGCGTCGGCCATACGACCTTTGCGACTTCGGCGCGGACCTGCTGGATGAACTGGATCGGATTCATGGTGGCCATTTGGCTTGTGTCTCTCTGCTTGCGAATGGGCCGGACATAGCCGGGCAATGCGGTAATTTCAAGGGCGGGCGGACGCGCGGCGCATATCAGGCCGGCGGTTGCAGGTAATCCGCGTCATCGACCTGTTCCAGCCAGTCGGTGATGTGGTCATCCAAAGCCTCCTGAATGGCGAGGTGGACCATTTCCGTTTCCGGCGCTGCACCATGCCAGTGTTCTTCGCCCGGCGGAATCCAGACTGTATCTCCGGGTCGAATTGTCCGGGGCGCTTCGCCACGGCGCCCAACCAACCCGACACCTGACAAAACATACAACGTCTGGCCCAACGGGTGGGTATGCCATGCTGTACGCGCGCCAGCGTCAAAGGAAACCCGGAATGCCCGAACGCGCGCCGGCTCGGGCGCTTCAATCACCGGCTCTAGCCAAACCGTTCCGGTAAACCAGTCCCGCGGCGCTTTTCGCCCCTCTCGACCGTCCGACCTGAATACTTCCATAGCGCACCTCCTGACCCTTTGCTCGCGCCCCCGACTCGACACAGGTCAAGGTTTGGGCTTGTCGTCCCATTGATTGTCGAGGATTCGCCGGGCGTCCCCTTCGGGGTCGTCATACTGGTTGGTGCGAACCGTGTAGATGAACGCGGCAAGACCAACACCCCCCAACAGGAGAGAGATCGGAATCAGATAGGCCAGTACTTCCATCGGGTCACCTCAGCCGCAAAGCGTTCAGGGATACGGTAATAGACGAGGTCGACATCGCCAAGGCGGCGATCAGCGGTGTCGCCAATCCAGCCACCGCCAGGGGCACCGCGATGACGTTATAGACCGTGGCAATCTGAAAGTTCTCACGGATTCGTTTGGTTGCCTTGGTCGCGGTCTCACAAGCCTCAGCAATCGGCGACAACTCGGTGCCAAGCAAAACGATATCCGAGGCAACGCGCGCCGCATCCAGAGCCGACGCTGGCGAGATCGATACATGTGCCGCCGCAAGCGCCGCTGTGTCGTTGAGGCCGTCCCCCACCATCAAGACCTTGCGGCCCTCCTCCGTCAGCTGCTGCACCCGCTTGACCTTGTCTTCGGGCAAGGCCTCGGCCACCCAATCTTGAATGCCAAGCCGCTCTGCCAGCTCCGCAACGGCGCCTTGGGTATCGCCGGAAATCAATGCCACCTGCTTGCCGGCATTGCGAAGAGCGGCCACGGCTTGTACCGCGCCGGGGCGCAGCGCGTCCGTGTAAACGAATGCCACCGGCGCGCGGTCCCCAACTGCCAACCATGCGGCTGTTTGATTGCCCTGTTCTGCACCTACCCATGCCGCACGGCCCAGGCGTACGGTCTGACCGCGAAACTGACCTTTGGCTCCATAACCGGGAACCTCAATCAGATTGGCAATGCCCGCTGGCTTTATCCCGGTAGCGCGAGCAGTCTTGGCTAGTGAAACCGACAACGGGTGAGACGATGCCTCGGCCAGCGCCAGTGCGATTTCCAGATTGGTCCGCGTGTGATCGCCCAGATTGGTCAGTTCCGGCGTTCCGGCGGTCAGAGTGCCCGTTTTGTCAAAGACGACCGTGTCCACCTCGGCCAGACGCTCCAGTGCGGTTGCGTGTTTGATCAGCAAGCCCCGACGGAACAACCGCCCGGAGGCGGCGGTGGTCACGGCCGGAACCGCCAGACCCAAAGCGCAGGGGCAGGTGATGATGAGAACGGCGGCGGCGATGTTCAACGCCGTGCGAACATCACCTGAATACAGATACCAGCCGAGAAAGCTGAGCGCTGATAGGATATGAACGCCTGGTGCATAAAGTTTGGCTGCACTGTCGGCCAGCGAGGTATAGCGTGACCGGCCTGACTCGGCGATAGCCACCAGATCCGCCATGCGATGCAGCGAGGTTTCCTGCCCCACCGCTGTGGCGCGGATGGTCAGGGGGCCGGTCAGATTCACCTCGCCCGCACTCACGATCAAGCCCGGTTCGGCAAAGACGGGGAGCGTTTCGCCAGTCAGCAGCGAACGGTCCAATTCGGAGCGACCGGATACGACCTCGCCATCCACTGGCATCCGGCCACCCGGGCGCACAAGCACCAGATCGCCGACCGCAAGCGTGGAGACGGCAACTTCTTCCTCGATGTCGTTGGCCACACGTATGGCACGCGGAACTTCCAGTGCCGCGAGTTCTTCGGCAGCAGACCGCGCCACGGCCCGGGTTCGATAATCGAGATAACGTCCTGCCAGCAGAAAGAAGGTCAGAGTCAGGGCGGCATCGAAATAGGCATGCTCGCCACTCAGCGAGGTTTCCCAAAGCGAAGTGACCAGCGCCAAAACAATGGCCAGAACGATCGGTACGTCCATGTTCAGGCGACGAACGCGAAGCGCACTCCACGCATTCGCAAAGAACGGCTGTCCTGAAAACGCAATCGCTGGCAGCGCAATGGCCGCCGAAATCCAGTGAAACATGTCACGTGTGGCGTCCGATGCCCCGGACCAAACCGATACCGAAAGCAACATCACGTTCATCGAGGCGAACCCCGCCACCGCAAGTCGCATCAGAAGGTTACGGCCCGCCTTGTCGGTCTGCGTTGCCGCCAGCGCGCCGGTATCCAGCTCATGCGCTTCGTAGCCTGCGCGCTCCAGCACTGGGATAAGATCGGCAGCGCGCACATTCGCCGAAGCCTGGATCATCGCCCGCTTGAGCGTCAGATTGACCCGAGCATCGGCGACGCCGGGATAGGCGCTCAACTCGCGTTCGACTGTGGCAAT
>NZ_JBXWQW010000054.1:0-25547 GCF_059612585.1 Ruegeria sp. YKSF57
ACGGATCGGTTCGCTGACTCCCAACCAGTTGCTGGGACTCTACACTGAACGTGCTCCGGCCGCATCGGGCGGCGTTTGGGATCGTGTTTCTGCCATCCAGCGGTTCGAGACGGCGCTGTCGACCGGAAACGCGACGGCGATTACTAAAACGCTTCCGGTCGTTTGGGTGGCAATGTCAGGAGTCGGTCTGCAAGTTGCCTTTGCCGATCTGTTCGCCGAACAATTGTCCGTCATGCACCTGCCCGATCCCAAGGTAGACACGTTGCGTTGGCGTATCCTTCTGCTCTCAGAAAATTATGAAACCGCTGCTCAGTCACAGCCAGACGAAAGTAGCGAAAACACCTTTCTTGCCATGCTGGCAAAAGGGCGACCATATCAGGCCACCGCACCTTCGGTCCGGGCGACGGCCATCTCCTCAGGGTTCAAACAGACAACACAGATCCCACCTGAGATCGAACAACTTTTGATCGAAGGAAGACTGGGTGAGGCAATACTTGTCTCTATGTCCCTATTTGCACACGGAGCGCGTGGCAACGTGGTGGACCTGACTGGCGCATTGGCAGCGTTTCGTCACGTTGGGCTGGAAGATACCGCTCGCCGAGCCGCCCTGCAGTTGATGATCGTGAACGGAGCCTAACCATGGCGGGGCCAAGCACGTCAGAGCTTTGGATTTCAACCTTCCTCGAAGCCCAGGCTGCGGAACTGGGTGCTGCCACCAATACGCTGCTTGCCTATGGCCGTGACCTCATGGATTTCGCCGGATGGCTTGATCAACAAAACTCCAGCTTTGACGAGGCCGACCGCAACCAGGTCGAGGCCTATCTGATTGATTGTGACGCACAAGGAATGGCCCGGTCGACGCGCGCACGCCGCCTGTCGGCAATCAAGCAGCTTTATCGTTTTGCCTTCGAGGAAGGATGGCGCGAAACAAATCCAGCCATCCAGATCCGAGGACCGGGCCGCCAGAAGCGTCTTCCCAAGACCCTTGAAGTGACCGAGGTGGACCGTCTGCTTGGTGCTGCGCGCTGCAGCGGACGCTCGATCACAGACCGTCTGCGCAATACCTGCCTGATGGAACTGCTCTATGCCACCGGTATGCGGGTGAGCGAACTGGTGTCACTGCCGGTGTCCTCGGCACGGGGCGACCCGCGCATGTTACTGATCCTCGGCAAAGGTGGAAAGGAACGGATGGTGCCACTTTCCCCGCCTGCCCGCGATGCAATGGCAAGTTGGCTGACTGAGCGTGACACTGTCGAAGGCGAAAAAACTTCGAACGGCTGCAAACCCTCAAAGTATCTGTTTCCATCGCGCGGCAAGTCCGGTCACCTGACACGGCATCGATTCTATCTGCTGATCAAGGAATTCGCGGTTGCCGGAGGGGTGCCGCCGAACAAGGTGACGCCGCATACCTTGCGCCACGCATTCGCCACGCATCTTCTGGCTAACGGCGCCGACTTGCGGTCGATTCAGACATTGCTCGGTCATGCCGACGTGGCCACAACAGAAATATATACCCATGTTCTGGATGAACGACTCATGGAACTAGTGCTGGAGCATCATCCTTTGGCCAGGAACAAAGGCTAAACCCTTGATCGGGAACGGCACCGGCCCCATAACGGTTGCAACACCAAGGAAACGAAGGACCGATGGACGCGACCACTTCCGCTTTTGACGGCGCATTCTGGATAACCACTTGCGCCATCCTGTTTTTACTCGTGCTTTCAGGCTTTTTCTCGGGGTCGGAAACTGCATTGACGGCCTCGTCGCGCGGTAAATTGCGGGCGCAGGCCGACAAGGGCTCTCGTGGTGCGCAAAAAGCTCTGGACATCACCGAAGACAACGAACGCCTCATCGGATCAGTCTTACTGGGCAACAACCTAGTCAACATCCTGTCTGCCTCGTTGGCGACGGCCCTGTTCACAAGGGCATTTGGCGAAAGCGGCGTGGCGCTGGCGACTCTGGTTATGACGGTGCTGGTTCTGGTCTTTGCCGAAGTGCTGCCCAAGACCTACGCTATCACCAATGCCGAAAAAGCTGCCGCATGGGTGGCACCCGCAATTAGTGTGATCGTGACGCTTTTTGCCCCGGTAGTGGCCGCCGTCCGCCTGTTGGTGCGCGGCGTGCTGCGCCTGTTCGGCGTTCAGATCGACCCCGACAGCCACATCCTGGCGGTGCGCGAGGAAATTGCCGGTGCGTTGCAATTGGGCCATTCCGAGGGGGTCGTCGAAAAGGAAGACCGCGACCGCATTCTTGGTGCGCTTGATCTCGGCGATCGCACTGTCGAAGAGATCATGTTGCACCGTTCGAACATCCAGATGATCGACGCCGATGCCGGACCCGAAGCGATTTTGGAGCAATGCTTGCAAAGCCCGCATACGCGGCTTCCGGTCTATCGTGGCGACCTTGAAAACATCATCGGCGTCGTGCACGCCAAGGATCTGTTCCGCGCCATGTACGCCCAAGTCGGTGGGACCGAGGGCGACGCCGACCGGCTCAAGTCCTTTGACATTACCAAGGTCGCCAATGCCCCCTATTTCGTTCCCGAAACTACTACGCTTGACGACCAAATGCGGGAATTTCTGCGCATACACAGCCATTTCGCACTGGTGGTGGACGAATACGGCTCACTGCGCGGTCTGATTACTCTCGAAGACATCCTCGAAGAGATCGTGGGCGAAATCACTGATGAATTCGATCTGGATGAGGATCTGGCGGTCACCCGCACCGACGATGGCCAGTTCCTTGTCGAAGCTTCGATGACCATCCGCGACCTCAACCGCGCCATGGACTGGGCGTTGCCCGATGAGGAAGCCAACACCGTCGCGGGCCTTGTCATCCACGAGGCCCAGATGATCCCGACGGTGGGACAGGTCTTCGCCTTCCACGGGTTCCGCTTCGAGGTGACCGCACGAGAAGGCAATCGCATTACCGGCCTAAAGATCCGGCGACTATGACTGCCGTCGCGCGTCTTGCAGTATGGTTCGACGCGGTTGTTCTTGACTTGGGCCGCCAGTTTCGCTGGTCCTTCCTGCCACCGCTGATGATCTATTTCGCAGCCGGGGCGCAGGGGCTGACAGCGATCGTAGGCACCTTCTTCATCAAGGAATATCTCGATGTTTCAGCAGCATTCATTGCGGGTCTAGCCTTCTGGGCCGGTTTGCCGTGGGCGTTGAAGATGCCACTGGGTCATCTGGTCGATCTGATCTGGCGTTGGAAGACCTTCCTCGTCTATGTCGGCGCGACCCTGATTGCGGCCAGTTTCCTGATCATGTTCGGATTGGCCACGCGGCTTGCCTGGATGCCCGAAATCATGTCGGTCACCGCCTGGTATGTGCTGTCGGTCATCCTTGCCCCCTGCGGTTATGTGGTTCAGGACGCGGTGGCCGACGCCATGTCGGTCGAAGCCGTGCCGCGCACCGATGCCGACGGGAACCGATTGAACGAAGACACCGAACGCGCCCTGCATACCACGATGCAGACGCTGGGCCGGTTCGCCCTGATCGGTGGTGCAAGCACTGTGGCCTTGCTGAATATCTGGCTGTTTGCCGGGATTGAAACTTTGCCCGAAGCGGAAAAGGCTACGGTCTATGGCGAGGTATATCTTCTTGCGCAGCTGATCCCGTGCATTTCGATCTCCGGTGTGCTTCTTGCCGCAACCCAAAAACGTCGAGCGATCCGCAAGCTGATCTCGGGTGGCATGGAACTTCATCGGGCCATCGCGCATTTTGATCCCGATGGCGAACCCGTCAAACTTAACCACTGGTACTTCACCGGAGGTGCGGTTTTCATCGTCATGACCCTCACGGTCGGTTTGACGGATGTCCCCTATTCGCAGGAAATCGTCTTTGCCGGTTCCATGGGCATCGTGCTGACCCTGATGCGGCAACTCATCCGCAATCTGGAGTTAGCCAAAGCGCGGGCTCTGGTCGGAACTGCCGTTATCGTGTTCGTCTTTCGCGCGGTTCCCCTGAACGGAGCGGGTTCGACTTGGTTTGAAATCGACGTCCTGGGCTTCGACCAGCAGTTCCTGTCGGTACTCTACCTGATCACTTCCGTTCTGACATTGGTCGGTATGGTGATTCTCCGCCCTTTAATGGCTTCGAAGACCATCGCTGATATCGTGATTCTGCTCAGCATCGCCGCAGGTATTCTGTCGCTGCCGGGCATCGGGTTGTATTTCGGTGTCCACCACTGGACATCAGCCATGACTGGCGGCGTCGTGGATGCCCGCTTCATCGCCGTGATCAACACCGCCGTCGAATCCCCACTCGGTCAGATCTCGATGATCCCCATGCTGGCATGGATCGCCCGCAATGCCCCACCCGCACTCAAGGCCACCTTCTTTGCGGTGATGGCCTCCTTCACCAATCTGGCGCTTTCCGCCTCCAGTCTCGGCACAAAATACCTCAACCAGGTTTTCACCATCACCCGCGAAGTCAAGGATGACGGTGGTCTTGTGACCACCCCGGCAGACTATTCCGAGCTTGGAATTCTGATGATCACGGTGGCTGTCATAACCGTGGCTGCTCCTTTGATGGCAGTCTGGATTGTCCAAATCTCCCCCTTGCGCAGCACCGATTGATGACGGCGACAATTCTGGTCGTATTTTGAACAGAAGACCTATAACAGCCTTTGCACAGTCGGGCCACAAATAGGGAGTTTCAAATGAAAACCACATGTCAGGTGGCCGTGATTGGCGGCGGTGTCGTCGGATGTTCCGTTCTGTATCATCTTACCAAGCTGGGCTGGTCGGATGTGATGCTGCTTGAACGCTCCGAACTGACGTCCGGGTCCACCTGGCACGCAGCCGGCGGGTTTCATACGTTGAACGGTGACACCAACATGGCGGCGCTTCAGGGCTATACGATCCGGTTGTACAAAGAACTGGAAGAGATCACAGGCATGTCCTGTGGGTTGCACCATGTGGGCGGCATCACGCTGGCGGACAATCGCGACCGGTTCGACATGTTGCTGGCCGAGCGCGCCAAACACCGGTTCATGGGGCTTGAAACCGAAATCATCGGACCGGAAGAGATCAGGAAGATTGCCCCCATTGCCAATACCGACGGCATCATCGGCGCGCTCTACGATCCGCTCGACGGTCATCTCGACCCATCCGGCACCACCCATGCCTATGCCAAGGCCGCTCGCATGGGCGGCGCCACCATCGAGACCCATTGCATGGTCCGCGAGACCAGTCAACGTGCGGACGGCACTTGGGACGTGGTCACCGACAAGGGCACCATCCATGCCGAGCATTTGGTCAATGCGGGCGGCCTCTGGGCGCGCGAGGTGGGTGCGATGGCGGGCATATATTTCCCGCTGCACCCGATGGAGCATCAGTATCTGGTCACCGACACCATCCCCCAGATCGAGGCGATCATCGATGCGGGCGGCGAGCATCCGCACGTTATGGACCCCGCCGGCGAAAGCTATCTTCGGCAAGAGGGGCGCGGGTTGTGCATTGGATTTTACGAACAGCCCTGCAAGCCATGGGCAGTAGATGGCACCCCTTGGGAGTTCGGGCATGAACTGCTGCCTGACGATTTCGACAAGATCACCGACGCGATCGAATTTGCCTACCGGCGTTTCCCAGTACTCGCCGAGGCCGGCGTGAAATCAGTGATCCACGGCCCATTCACCTTTGCGCCTGACGGCAACCCTTTGGTCGGTCCGGTTCCTGGTATGCGCAACTACTGGTCGGCTTGCGGCGTCATGGCCGGATTCAGCCAGGGCGGCGGTGTCGGCCTTACACTGGCGCAGTGGATGATAGAGGGCGAGCCCGAGCGCGACGTGATGGCCATGGATGTCGCCCGCTTCGGTGACTGGATCAGCCCGGGCTATACGCGGCCCAAAGTGATCGAGAACTACCAGAAACGCTTCTCGGTCGCCTATCCGAACGAGGAACTGCCCGCCGCGCGACCCAATCGCACCACTCCGATGTATGACATCTTCAGTGACATGGGCGCGGTCTGGGGGCAGCAATACGGGCTTGAGGTGGTGAATTACTTCGCTCAAGGCGACGAGCCGGGATATGAAACCCCGTCCTTTCGACGCTCGGACGCGTTCGAGGCCACGGGACGCGAGGTGCGAGGCGTGCGCGAGGGCGTAGGTATCAACGAGGTCCACAATTTTGGTAAATACCTGATCAAGGGTGCAGGCGCGCGGACATGGCTGGACCGGATTATGGCGGGCCGCATTCCGAAACCCGGACGCCTGAGTCTGACCCCCATGTTGTCCCCCAAGGGCAAGTTGATCGGCGATTTCACGGTGTCCTGCCTAAGCCACAACGAGTTTCAACTCACTGCCTCCTATGGCAGTCAGGCCTTCCACATGCGCTGGTTCTTGCAACATTCACAGAGTGGAGTAACTATCGAGAATATCAGCGACAAACGGAATGGGTTCCAGATTGCGGGCCCCAAGGCGCGAGAGGTTTTGAGCGCTTGCACCCGGACCGACATTAACGACATGCGTTTTATGGAAGTACGTCGAATGACCGTCGGCATGACCGACTGCATCGTTCAGCGGGTCAGCTATACCGGCGATTTGGGGTACGAGATCTATTGCGATCCGATGGCCCAGCGACAGCTCTGGTGGTCGCTGTGGCAGGCAGGCGAGCCGCTCGGCATGACACCTTTTGGAATGCGCGCGATGATGAGTCTGCGCTTGGACAAGTTCTTTGGCTCATGGATGGCCGAGTTTTCCCCTGATTACACCGCCGCAGAAACCGGGCTGGACAGGTTCATCTCGTTCAAAAAGAATGCCGATTTCATCGGTCGCGCGGCCGCCGAGGCGGAACGCAACGCGGGTACTGCGCGAAAACTGGTGACGTTTGAGGTTGATGCCGACGACGCAGACGTCAATGCTTATGAACCAATCTGGCTGGATGGCGAGGTTGTCGGTTTCTGTACTTCGGGTGGATATTCGCATTACTCCCGAAAATCCATTGCGCAGGGTTTCTTGCCCGTTGACCGCATAACCGAGAGGTTGGAAGTAAAGATCGAAATCTTGGGAGAAATGCGCAAGGCGTGCGTGATCATGACCCCACTGTTTGACGCGGAAGGCGCGCGGATGCGTGGGTGACAATCCCCACATACCAGGTAGAATTGGTTGGGTGAACAATATACCCATCATCCTTCTGGCCGCCGGTCAATCCAGCCGCATGGGCGGCGAAGATAAGCTAATGCGCGAGATCGACGGTCGCCCGCTGTTGCGCCGCAGCGCACAGATTGCGATGACTGCTGGTCCGGTCATCGTCGCGCTCCCCCCCGAACCGCATCCGCGCCATGCAGCTTTGCGGGGATTACCGGCGCGGGCGGTTAGTGTTCCCGATGCACATGAAGGAATGAATGCAAGTCTGCGCCGCGCCTTGGCCGCCTTACCTTCAGGCGCGCCCGCAGCAATGGTGCTCCTCGCTGATCTGCCGGATCTGACCAGTAAAAATCTGGAGCAGGTTATGCGCGCGGTTGATGACTATCCCGGCAACCTGATCTGGCGCGGTGCAACACAGACAGGTGAACCCGGTCATCCGGTGATTTTCCACCGCTCACTCTGGCCGGAGCTGAGTTCCCTCACCGGTGACGACGGAGCTTCACCTGTGGTTCGTAGGCATTCTGACCGAGTTCATCTTGTTCCTTTGCCGGGCATCCGAGCCCGCTTTGATCTGGACACCCCCGGCGACTGGTCAGACTGGATGGCCAAGAACACTGGAACAAAAAAGTGACCCGGTCATGTAGACCGGGTCACTTGCCTAAAGAATGATTTCCACTCGTTTTCCCATTTCTGACAACGCCGCAGATTCTGCTTCCGTCACCGCCAACCGACACAAGACCCCCTCGTTAACATTGGCGACGTGCGCTCCCAGTATCAGAACTCCAAACTCCCAAACGCGCTTTGCGTCGACAGTTCCCCTCATCTAGGCAAATTCATGCTTACGCATCAGAGCGCTTCAAACAACGAAAATCTTGCCGCGAACAACATATTTTGAAGCTCCTGAGGCATTGGGAACTCCCCATTTTCCCTAATCTTTTCCACCATTGATTGAACTCTCACAATACTCTGCACAAAAATGGATACAAATTCCTGAATAAAAAATGTGTTTTATAAGTGTCGCCAATGATATCGGTACAAAAGTCTTGAACTTCGCAGCAATGCCCTTCAACCTCTAATAGAACGTTACTTCTTCATCCCGTTTGCTTGGCTTGAATATTCTCAGCACCTTCAATCCACAAAATGCTTGGCATTATCCTGCCGATCGTGAACAATGACACAATTTTGACACAATGTGATTGTCGGAAATGGTTAGCTGATTCGTTATCCGAGCAATATTGGCGCATTCGCGGACGGAAGCACCTGCAATACAGGTGCCTTGTACGCTCTCCGAAACCATGAACAAATCTTAATTCAGGGGAAATGAACGCCTCAGTTTGCCATGCCATTCCTTTGTTCAAGCCCGGTGACAAACCGGGTCCGATCACAGGAGACCTCTATGAGCATTCGAAAAACACCCCGCCTTATCCCATCGAACTTCCACTGGCTCGGAGCATCGGCACTGGGAGCCACCCTCATGGCCACCACAGCCCTGCCTGCCATGGCGGACGAAAACCTGGCCAACCTGATCGAAGAGGTATCACCCTCTGTCGTAACAATTCTGGCCGAGCAGGAAGCCAAACCTTCACCTGCCGGCATCGATAACTCTGATCTCAAGGGCCATCCATTTGGCGAATTCTTCCGCCAGTTCGGCATGCCCGAACAGTTCAAAACGCCTCGCCAAGGCCCACAACAAGGCCTTGGATCAGGGTTTGTTCTGGACAAAGACGGATATATCATCACCAACAACCACGTTGTCGAAGGGGCCGACACTGTCACCGTGCGCCTGAGCGACCAACGTTCATTCGAGGCCGAAGTCATAGGAACCGACCCCCTGACCGACATCGCTCTGCTGAAGATCGACGCAGGCGAACCACTTTCTGCCGTGACACTGGGCGACAGCAATGCGATCCGTGTCGGCGAAGATGTTGTCGCCATTGGTAATCCGTTCGGGTTGAGTTCCACAGTGACGACCGGCATCGTTTCGGCCAAGGGCCGTAACCTGTCAGAAGGCCCTTATGCGGAGTTTATCCAAACTGACGCGGCCATTAACAAAGGCAATTCCGGCGGCCCTCTCTTCAACATGGAGGGTGAAGTTGTTGGCGTGAATTCGGCCATATATTCACCTACGGGTGGTTCCGTCGGGCTTGGTTTTGCGGTGACCTCGAACATCGTCGGGGACATTGCAGCCGATCTCATGGACGACGGTGAAGTCGATCGCGGCTGGTTGGGCGTGTCGATCCAGAATGTCAGCCCGGATATCGCCGCCGCAATGGGCTTGGATGAAGCGACCGGCGCGCTTGTTTCGGACGTCACCGCCAAAAGCCCCGCGGATGGATCGCTGGAACCCGGAGACGTTATCCTGTCTTATGACGGACAAGCCGTGTCCTCAAGCAGCGACCTGCCGCGTCTGGTTGGTGCTTCCGAGATTGGCGAGAACAGCAGGATCGGGATTCTGCGAGGAGGCAAAAAACTAGAGATTACTGTCAGGATCGGCACGCATGAAATGGCTTCTGCAGACATGCAGCAAACCGAAGACACGATCTCTGAAACCGCACTGGGCGTGTCCGTGACGCCACTGACCGAAACCGCTCGGACCGAAATCGGCATCAGCGAGGACGTGAACGGCGTCGTCGTTCTATCGCTGGTGCCCAACAGCCCTGCCGCCAAAGCCGGGCTGCAACGCGGTGACGTCATCGTCAAACTTGGCAGCCAAAAAACCGATACACCCCAAGCGCTGAAGGGCGCACTGAAAAGCGAAAAGACCGATCCTGCCCTGATGCTGATCAATCGCAAGGGCAACCAGATCTTCGTCGCGATCAAAATCGCCTGACCGAAGCCCACGCGCGCGTGGCCACCGGGGAGTTCCTGCGCGCGCATCCACCGGCGGTTCCGGATTGTCCCCCAGCCGCCGGTCCGCCGGGCGCGGGTGACCGCGTCCGGCGCGTGCATTTCCGAAAATCGGGATGTATACCAAAGAAAAAGGAATTCAGAGCATGAGCCGACGCATTCTTATCGTCGAAGATGATCCCGATACCCGCGATTTCATTGCCAAGGGGTTTTCCGAAGAAGGCTTCACCATCGAAATCGCAGCAGATGGGCGCGAAGGTCTCTATCACGCCACCGACGGCGGCTTTGATGCGATCATTCTCGATCGGATGTTACCAGGTCTGGACGGGCTGTCGCTGATCAAATCCGTCCGCGCAGCGGGTCTTAAAACACCGGTACTGATGCTCACGGCCATGAGCGCGGTCGATGAGCGCGTCAAGGGCCTGCGCTCCGGAGCCGACGACTATCTGGTCAAACCCTTCTCGTTTCAGGAATTGCACGCCCGGATCGAAGCGTTGCTGCGCCGGCCGCAGGATACCGAGGAAAACTCGACTCTCAGCTGCCGCGACCTGGAAATGGATCTTCTGACCCGCCGCGTCACCCGATCGGGCCGCGACATCACCCTGACGCCGCGCGAATTCCAGATCCTTGAGTTTTTCCTGCGCCGCAAGAACCGGGTAGTTTCGCGAACCATGCTACTCGAAGGTGTCTGGGACTATCACTTTGACCCCAACACAAACGTCGTCGATGTGCACATATCCAAACTACGCAGGCAGCTCGACGAAGGCGGTGCGCTTCCCATGATCGAAACCGTGCGCGGTGCCGGATACATGGTTTCCGATGGCTAAGCCTTTAGTTCTGCTCAGGAACTCTCGGGCACGGTTGATGCTGGCCAGCATGTTGCTCAGCACGCTACTGACCGCAGCCGTGCTAGCCTTGGTCTATGTGACAGCCAACCGAACCATCGCCAGCGAGACCCGCTCAGTCGTAACTGCCGAACTGACAGGCCTGTCCGACGAATTCGAGCGGCTGGGCATGATTGGCCTCATAACCACCATCAACCGTCGCCTCGTCAATGCAGCCGAGCGGGACGCCTTGTACCTGTTAACCGATGCAAGCGGCAAGGTGTTGGCGGGAAACATGCGCACCTGGCCGCCGGGGATCGAACCGGGCAGTGGCTGGGTCGAACTCGATCTCATCCGAGCTGAATCCCGCGAAACTGTCCCGATTTCTGCCGCCTCGATCCGCCTGCCCGGTGGCGACCGCCTGTTGGTTGGGCGCGATGCCTCGGCCCGACAACAGTTTGACCGCGTATTGCTGCGCTCGTTCATACTGGCGCTGACCGCAGCGTTTGCGCTAAGCCTTCTCACCGGCTGGTTGCTGACGCGTCTGGTATTTTCGCGCCTCAAGGACATCGCCCGAACCGCCGACAACATCGTGTCCGGCGACCTTACCCGTCGCATTCCGCTGCGCGGGACGGGCGATGAATTCGACCAGATGGCCGGAACACTGAACGAAATGCTGGATCGGATCGAAGAACTGATCAGCAACCTGCGCACCACCTCGAATTCCATCGCCCATGACCTGCGCTCCCCGCTGTCGCGCCTGCGTCAGCGAGTCGAAGGTTTGTCTGATCCCGACCGTTCGACGCTGGACCGGGAAACCGACGCGATCCGAGCGCTGTCTGAGGTCGATCACCTGCTGAGGGTCTTTGCGCAACTCACCGAAATCTCGCGTGCCGAGGCCGGGCTGGGCCGGGATCAGTTCGAAGAACTGGACCTGAAACAACTGGCGCAAGACGTTCTGGAACTCTACGAGCCCCTTGCCGCAGATCAGGATATTTCATTTGCCACTTCGGGCGATACAACGCGATTTCAAGGCCACCGCCCCTTACTGTCGCAAGCCCTCTCAAACCTTGTGGAAAATGCTCTGCGCTACGCTCCAAAGGGGTCCACAATCAAGGTTGTAGTGGGACTGGCAGACGATCAGCCTTTTCTCAGCGTCGCGGATCAGGGGCCGGGCGTTCCCGAAACGGATATTTCCCGACTGGCGCAGCCCTTCGTGACACTTGATCCAGCGCGCAGCGAAGGCAATTCGGGGCTGGGACTGGCGCTGGTTGCAGCGATTGCCCGCATGCATGGAGGAACGTTTTTGGCGGAAAACGCAGCTCCCGGCCTCAGGACCATCCTGACGCTGGCACCCCCGAGGCTTTCGGGTCCGACTGGCAAAACGCCCTGAACCGTTCTGCAACCCCATGAGCTGCCAGTTCCAAAAGCCGTGCTCCGTCTTCGGGAGTGGCCAAAGCCGAATGCGAACCCACACGGCCATCCGGGAACATCGCGCGATGTTCATCTGGCGGTCCGTGGCGGTCACCGGCATGCGCTGCAATATACTCGCGCGACAGCCCAACGGGCGGTTCGGCGGCATCGCCGACCGGCAACACCCCAAGCAAAGCCTGCGTGATTGCGATCTCGGATGGCGTTGCATGCATTCCTTCCCAGTCGCCGTACAGCGATTTGCGCAAGGAATCCGCTTTGGGCGCCTCCCACCAACTCATGATTTCCATTGACCTCATTCGACCTGCGATTCGACGCAGCGGCGTCAGATTGGCTCCATGACCGTTGACCACAAACACGCCCTTGAACCCTTGGCTCAAAAGCCCGCCGATGACTTCACCGGCCAAAGCTTCGAACACTGGCTCCGATACTGAAACCGTTCCCGGAAACGCCGTGTTGAACGGCGCAGGCGTATAGGCAAGCTCAGGCGCGACGATAGTATTGCATAGCTTTGCCACCCGATCAGCCACTGCTTTGGCACAGATCGTATCAGTTCCAATCCGCCCCATTGGGCCGTGCTGCTCAGTAGAACCCACCGGCAACAGCACCCAGCTTCCCTGCCCAATCCGAGCCTCGACGTCGCGCCACGTCATGTCAGTGAGTTGCATTTGCCTGATTCTCCGCTATTTCGGTGATTGATTGATGGTATTAGGTTCGCAGCATGGAAGATTCAGCCCCACAGCCCGCCGTTGGCTCGACACTTGACCAGAAAATCGGCACCGCGGTCAAATACCATCGCTCACTTGCGAGGTTGACACTTGCGGCTTTGTCCGAGCGGGCCAACGTATCGACCGCGATGATTTCAAAGATCGAACGCGGTCAGGTATCTGCTTCCCTCTCCACGCTAGAAGCCTTGGCAACTGCCATAGATGTGCCGCTGATCAACTTCTTTGCAGAAACAGTCGAACGGACGGACGTCTCCTTTGTTCGCGCAGGCGAGGGCATCGATATGCAACGCTTGGACCGTGACTTTGGCCACACATACAAGCTAATTGGCCGGGCAGACGACGGACACGTCAGCTTTGAATGCTTCGACATCACACTCGAGCAACCTCTGGCAATGCGACCCATCTATCTGCATCAGGGCATCGAGTTTATGCATGTCTTGGAGGGCGAAGTGATCTTTCGCTGCGGCGAGCAAAACTATCACATGCACCCCGGCGACAGCCTGTCCTTCGAGGGAAAAAGTGCGCATCAAACGGATGGTCTTCCCACAGGCAGGGTCAGGTTCATTGCAATCATCGCCAAGGCGGGAACAAACGATCTCTGAAATGCCATGAGGCCGCGCATAGCTGCGCGACCTCGCGATTGCTCCAACTCCGAGAACTCTCAAAGCCCCCATTTCGCGCTGGTGGCGTCAAAGAAACCCTGCGCCTGCTTTACCTTGACCCAGTTGTTCATGTAGTTGATCCAGACCTGATCGTCCTGCGGCAACAGCATCGCAATAGGCGATGGAGATCTGGCTTCGGCACCAGTCACGCGCACGACAGGAAATTTTTCCTCCAGAGTCGCTCCTTCGATGTTTGAGGTAATGAACACGTCGGCCCGCCCAGCAATCACCTCCTGAAACCCTCGCGCAGGCGCTTCGACAACCTTGATCTCGGCATTCGGGAACCATTCGCGGGCGTTCTTTTCAAAGGTCGTGCCCAGTGTCGTGGCCACTGTCACACCCGGTTGGTTGATGGAATCATAGCCATCGAACCGATCGGCCTTGTCTTTGGTGGTATAGGGATAAAGCTCAACCGAAATGTAACTTTCCGAGAACCCTGCCACCTTCATCCTCGGAGGCGAAATCGAAGCCGAACCGGTGATGTGGTATTTGCCCGCGACAACCCCGTTGACCAGCGTTTTCCAATCGGTCGGCACATATTCGACCTCAACACCGAGATCGTTGGCAAGTTCGGTCATCACGTCGATATCGAACCCCTTGTAACTGTTGGTCGCCGGGTCGCGCAGCGTCATCGGATTCCAGTCACCCGTCGTTCCGACTTTGAGGACGCCGCCATCGAGAATTTCGTTGAGTGCTGACTGCGCCTGGGCGGCTCCGGCAAACGCCAGCCCCATCATCGCAATCGCGGCTGCCTTGAACACCTGTTTCATCTTGGTCTCCCGTTGGTGGCTATATGTTCTGTTTATGATAACCTGATTGTCGCTTGATTTAAGGCAAAGATAACTCTTATTCTCAAGAAAAAAATTTCCTTTCAGGAAATGCTCCAAGGGAGAAGACTGTGCCGGAAACCGCAATCGAGCTTATTGGCGTCAACAAATGGTATGGCACGTTTCACGTCCTGCGAAATATCGACCTTTCGGTGAAGGCTGGTCACAAAGTGGTGATCTGCGGCCCATCTGGGTCGGGCAAGAGCACTGTCGTCAGATGTATCAATCGTTTAGAAGAGCACCAGAAAGGCACCATCCGCGTCGATGGAATCGAGCTGACCAACGATCCCAAATCCGTGGCCGCGATCCGGTCAGAAGTCGGCATGGTATTTCAACAATTTAACCTGTTCCCACATCTGACTGTTCTTGAGAACCTCACTCTTGGCCCCATTAAGGCGCGTGGGCTGAGCCGGAAAGAGGCCGAAGAGCGTGCCCGCCATTATCTTGAACGTGTGCACATTCCCGATCAGGCGCTCAAAAAGCCCAACCAACTTTCAGGTGGACAACAACAACGCGTGGCAATCGCCCGTTCCCTGTGCATGGGCCCCAAGGTGCTATTGTTTGACGAACCCACCTCAGCACTCGACCCCGAGATGATTTCCGAGGTGCTCGACGTGATGGAACAGCTTGCGGGTGAGGGCATGACGATGGTCGTGGTCACTCATGAGATGGGATTTGCCCGCCGCGTCGCCGACAACATGGTGTTCATGGATGCCGGCGAAATCGTCGAACAAGGCCCGCCCGAGGATTTCTTTGGCAATCCGCGATCCGAACGCTGCCAAAAGTTCCTCAGCCAGATATTGCAACATTAAGAATGGGCCGCGCTATGAAGAAATACATTGTTATTTTGGCACCCTTCCTGTTGCTTTCCGGATGCTCTAGTTCTTCCACCTGGGGCTGGTACGTGATCGACCCGCGGACCGCATCCGGATGGACCAACGTCAGGTTCCTGATCTCAGGCATGGGCGATACCATCCTGATCTCACTCATTGCCGCGGTGATTTCCATCGTTTTGGGACTGCTGATCGCCCTGCCGGGGCTATCGAACCGATGGCCAATCCGCATGATCAACCGGATCTATGTCGAGTTCATCCGCTCGATTCCGTTGCTACCGATGCTGTTCTGGGTCTTCTACGGGCTGCCAATCGTATTCCAGTCAATGGGTATGAACATCCCGATCGACCCGTTCTGGGGGGCGATCATCACCCTGGCGATCTCTGACAGTGCTTTCACAGCTGAAATCTACCGTGCGGGCATCCAGTCGATCCCCAAGGGTCAAAGCGAAGCGGCCCAGACCATCGGTCTGAACTATGCCCAGACAATGCGTTATGTGATCCTCCCACAGGCCATCAGGCGCATCCTGCCGCCACTGGCTAACCAATTCATCTACATCGTCAAGATGAGCGCTTTTGCCAGCGTCATCGGCATGCAGGAACTGACCCGGAGGGCAAACGAACTGGTGGTCACCGAATACCGACCCCTGGAAATCTACACATTGCTAATCTTCGAGTATCTGGTGCTGGTCCTGATCATCAGCGCAGGGGTACGCTGGCTGGAGCGGCGCATGGGATCGGACGAGCGCAGCTGAGGAGACCGAGATGAACTGGAACGAATTCATGGCCGAGATCGAAGGCGATATCGGCACCTATGCCAAGGAAGTGCCGGACACGATGAAGGGGTTCGGCACTATGGGAACCGCTGCCAAGAAAAGCGGCGCTCTGGATGAAAAAACCAAAGAAATCATGGCGCTTGGCATCGCTATTGCCACACGCTGCGACAGCTGCATCGGCTTTCATGTCCGGTCACTTGTTCGACTTGGCCTAACCCGCGAAGAGATGTGCGAGGCGCTGGCCATGGCAACCTATATGGGCGGCGGGCCGTCGCTGGCCTACTCCGCCAAGGCACTCAAGGCTTACGACACCTTTACGAATTTGTCGGGTTGAGCGGGGAACTCAGGTCCAAAAACCCGAAAGGGCTTCTTCGGGGCTTTGACCGACCTGACGCGACGGGTTGGAAAATAGTTCGGCGATATCGGGATATAGGTCCAAAATGTCCTTGCCGCCGCGGATTCTGGTCGCATCCAGACGCCCGTCCTTCCACACTGCCACGTCGTCGACCCATATCGTCGGGTCCAGGACGTTCAGCGAGATTTCACCAGGGGCATAAGCGCCGCAGGTGTGAATGTGCAGCAAGCGTGGATTTCCGAATGCCGCACCGCTCCAACGCTCAAAATTCGCAGCAACAGGCCGGTTGTAGCTACAGCCGGGATGCAATCCCGCGTGCCATGAATGAACAAACCATGGATCGATCCCGAATCGCGCCCCGACCCGCTCATAATGCTGACGCGCGGCGCAAACATCCGTTTCCGCGCCCTCCAGCCCGGTTAGTCTCCCCTGATCGATGCAAAACGCCACCGGTGATTCCAACTGGCAGGCATAGGGTTCGTAGAACCGCGACCCCGTGCCAACGAGGAAACCATTCTGCACCACCTTGCCGCTGAAGTTGCCTGCCGGGATCGGCGCGAACACCGACATTGGGAACCGGGTCACGGTTACATCCGCACCGGAGGTGGGATAATTGGCTCCGGCCCCACCAAAATCCGTGCCCAACGGACAAGTCACGCGGATATCATCTGCAACCGCCATCATCGCATTGATGGCATTCTTGAGCGCTACAAACCCATGGTAATTTCCCTGACCAAAGCCCGAGCCGAGCATTCCCGCATCCAGGGCATAGCACATGATCGGGTTGATCCCTGCCATGTCGGCATTGAACCTGATCTGGTCGCCATATCGAGCCAGAAACAACACCCGGTCCGCCCGCCGCATCCGGTCGATCAGTGCATCGTCCGGCTCGGCCCCGTCGGGGCACAGCGGCACCTGTTCAAGTTCGGCCTCAATGCCCAATTCACGCGCCCGGCGCGAAACTGCATCAAGGATGGCGGTGTCGTAATATTCCTCTTCCCGGTCTTCATGCAGAACCAACAAACGCTTGCCCGCGGAAAGACCTGCACAGGTCCGCAGCAGGTTGTCTGCACCGATCTGAAGATCGCTATCCATCGCTAACCCCAATCCAGAGTTGAATACCCCGACAACATTACTGGGATTGCTCGGCATTCCCATCCCAAAATTTTACCGCCAGTACATTTATTTCCTAAGCATCCAGACTGCAATGTTCTAAGATATCTCAAAAAGCGAGGAACAACAGATGAGCGCATGGATACGAATGATTGACGATGACGAGGCAACCGGTCGCCTCAAGGACTTGCTGGACAAGTCCCGCACACCACATGGAACGGTCGACACAGTCATGCGGGTGCATTCATTGCGACCTGAAACGATGAACGGTCACGTCACCCTCTATCGATCAGTTCTGCATTCCGACGACAACTCCCTACCATTCTGGTTCCTCGAGGTGGTGGCCTCCTACACCTCGATCATAAATGACTGCACCTATTCACTAACCCATCATTTCATGAACGTCCGCAACCTCTTGCGCGACCAGCCCCGCAGCGACCGGATATTTCTAGCGCTCAAGGCGCATCGCCCCGAGGACGAGTTTGAAGGCAAGGAACTGGCGCTGTTGCGCTATGCGGGTAAACTGACTGCCGAAGTCGGTAAGATGGTGAAGTCGGATTTCGAAGCGCTCAAGATTGCGGGTGCGACCGACGAAGAGATTCTCGAAGTCAATCAGGTCTGCGCCTATTTCAACTATTCCAACCGTTTGCTGAACGGGCTTGGCTGCACTACCGACAACGACGTGATCGGTTACTACAAAGGCGACGACTGATGCCCTAACCCATGGCCGCAGGCAGCGAAGCGTAGCCGCGAAACCGGATGCGCCCGCCGCGCACCCGCCCATCCAGCAGGTGAAAGTTCGGATAACGTTGCAGCAACCGGCCAATGGCGATCCGCCCTTCCATCCGGGCCAGTGTCAGCCCGACACAGATATGCGGACCACCAGCAAACGCCAGATGCCTGTTGGGCTTGCGCGCGATGTCGAACCGGGTCGGGTCATCGAATACCGCGGGGTCACGGTTTGCCGCCCCGATACAAAGGTGCAGATTGGTCCCTTTCGGCAGAACCAACCCATCCAGTTCAACTACGGCTGTAGTCTCCCGATTTCCCAACTGGTTGGGCGAGCGGAATCGAAGGATTTCCTCGACTGCCGGAGCAATCAGCTCGGGGTCATCCAACAGGCGCACTTTCTGATCCGGATTGTCATTCAAAAGGGCTAGCCCGTTGCCGATCAAATTAGTGGTGGTCTCATGCCCGGCATTCAGGATAAAGATGCAGTTTTGCAAAAGCTCGATTTCGCTCAGCTTCTCGCCGCCACCCTCACCCCGGATCAGTCGGGTGAGCACGTCGGTTTCCGGATCGCCTGGCTTGGCGCGGCGACGCGCCACCAGGTCTTCGAGATAGCTCTTGAATTCTTCGACTGCCCTATGACCCCGAACCAGTTGATCCTCGGTCAGCGTAGGTTCCAGAGCACCAAGAATGACCAATGACCAGTCGCGCAGCGGCGCACGTTCCCCCATCGGCACGTCGAGCAAGTTGCCGATGATCTGGATCGGTATGGTCGAGGCGAAATCCTCAATCAGATCGACCTGCACCTTGCCTTCCATTGCGCCAAGAAGGTGATCAACTGTCTCGATCAGTCCCGGCTCCATCTTGGCAATTGCGCGCGGTGTCAGTGCCGATGTCATGATCTTGCGCACCCGCGTGTGCAGCGGCGGGTCGGAAAACACCAGCGATGTTGTGTGATGTTCGAACAGAGGAGAGCCGACTCCGAATTTCGGCCCAAACATCGCCTTCTTGTCCGAGGAATACAGAATCGTATCACGATAGATCCGATCCAGATCCGCATGGCGGCTCAGCAACACCGACCCGTCCGGTTGGGGCAAAACCGGGGCGTTGGCCAAGAGCGCGTCATAAAAGGGAAACGGATTGTCCACAAACCCCTCCGGCGGATGAGTCAAATCCAATCGCTGTGCTGCCCAAGCAATGTCCAATGCGTTCATGCCGGTCTCCCCTACCGAATTCACACGCGCGTCCCCAAACATTTGGGTATCTCAGGTCGAGACCTCTCACAAGCGGCTTGTCCCCTGATGACACTGCCGCCACTCAACGCTAGTAAGAGCCATGACCGATCCCGTATCCTCGATCCGAAACCTCGGCCCGGCTTATGAACAGGCCTGTGCTCGCGCGGGTATCCATTCGGCGCAAGACCTGCGCGATCTGGGCGCTGACGAGGCCTATACCCGGCTCATCCAGACAGGCACGCGGCCCCATTTCATCGGTTATTACGTTCTGGTCATGGGCCTGCAAGGTCGCCGTTGGAACGACTGCAAAGGTTACGAGAAAGCGGCGCTGCGACACCGGTTCGATGCCATCAAGGCGGCCGCAAAACCGAGTTCTGCTTCGAAACTCGTTTCAGAGTTGGACGCAGTTGGTGTGCGCATCTCACCGTCCGATCTGAAGCCAGTCAATCACCTCCAAACAGAAAAGGCCGCGCCCTTTTCAGGACACGGCCCAATTCCTTCCAATCCGGCAGCGGATTAGCCGACCAGTTCGATACCGGAGAAGAAGTAGGCGATTTCGACGGCTGCGGTTTCCGGCGCATCCGACCCGTGGACTGAATTTTCGCCAACCGATTCAGCAAACTCGGCGCGGATGGTGCCCGGCGCTGCGTCTGCGGGGTTGGTGGCACCCATCACTTCGCGGTTCTTTGCAATGGCGCCTTCTCCTTCCAGAACCTGAACAACAACCGGAGCAGATGACATGAATTCGCAAAGTTCGTCATAGAACGGACGCTCGGCGTGCACTTCATAGAACTTGCCGGCCTGTTCCTTAGTCATGTGGATGCGCTTTTGCGCAACGATGCGCAGGCCCGCTTCCTCGAACTTGGCGTTGATCTTGCCAGTGAGGTTGCGTCGGGTTGCGTCGGGTTTGATGATCGAGAACGTGCGTTCCAGTGCCATGGGGGTGCTCCTGTGATGAAAAGCCGGGCATCCGGCCCGGCCTGTTGTGAATTGCCGCCCCGATAACATGGGCTTGGTAAAGGATAAAGGGGGGAATACACAGCTTTGACGCGGTTTCGATTTAAGGGTTTTATTTTCCGACTATTATAGTCAGATATCAAATTGTGAAATAACTCACGATTCTCAAAGAGGAACTAACATGAAACTTGGACCAATTGCCGCTCTGTGCCTTACCGCTGTTCCCGCCCTTGCGGATAACGATGCACTTCCCTTGACTTACGCCCTGTTTGAAACCGCCGTCGCGCATGCCGACCTTGAACAATGCCCCAAGACACTCGCCAAGGACGGCGTCTTTTGCCGTGCCACCATGCGCCATGACGAAATCCACGTCTTTGCCTTCAGCGAAGAAGGCGACAACCTGCTGGTCGGATTTGAATCCTTCCCGTTCGAGGAACTGGCCGCATATCTGAACTGATCGTTTTCAGCCAGCCTTTTCAGAAATCGGGCAACGGATCGCGCTGGTTCACCCAGCGTACGTACAGCGCCGACAGCAAGCCAAGAAAACTCGACCCGAACATCATCCCTAGAACCGCAAACGGGGTATTTTGAGTCGTGACAACCACACCTGTCACCGTTGCCAGCAAGGCCCCCAACGCAACAGTCATCGCACCTGACAGGCCCGAAGCACTACACACCAGATGCGACCGCACCGACATAAGCCCGGCATTGGCATTGGCCAGCATCAACCCATTGCCAAAGCCACCAGTACGGCAGCGGCAAAGAACACCCAAACACTCCCTTGCCCGATTACAAATATGAACAACCCCAGTAACGGTCCAGCGCTGGCAATAACCGCCCGACACGATCAGACCTGCCAGATCACTGCGCGCGGCAATCCTGCCGGTGATGAAGTTGCCGGCCATGAAGCCCATGGTGATCACCCCGATCCCTAGTCCAAGCATCGCCGGACTCAAATCAAACCACGCCGCCGCCACCAGCGGCGCACAGGTGATGAAGGCATAAAAACCCCCTACAGAAATCGCTGCGCACAAACTGTAGCCCCAGAACTGGCGGGCTGTGAAAAGCTGTGGATGCTGCCGCATCTGCTGGCCAAACGTGGCCGAGCGCTCGATATTCGTCTCTCCCATGTCAGCCCGCAGCAGCACCAGCATGGCGAACCCAAGGATTGCATACAAAACGAACCCGGCACGCCAGCCGATCACCATCTCCAGCACCCCGCCCAGCATTGGCTCCAGCATCGGCGCAAGCGCCATCGCCACGGAAACATAGCCCAGCTTGCTGGCCGCTTCCCTCGGCGGGAACATATCTCAGATCGCGGCCCCCGACAGCACCTGCCCCGCAATCACCGCCCCTTGCAACAATCGAAATCCCAGAAACACCCAAATTGACTGCGCCATAACGCACCCGACCGAAGCAGCCACGAAGATCACCATCGAAACCAGCAGCACAGGCCGCCGACCATAACGATCAGATAGCGGCCCCATGATCAGTTGCAGAACGGCGGTGGCGATCAGATAACCCGAAATAGACAGGTTCACGACCGCATAATTGGCACTGAAATCGGCGCCGATATGGGACAGCGACGGTAGGAACGTGTTCAGCGTCAGAACCGCCAGTGTCGTAGCAAGGATCAACGTCAGGATATGCGGTGGGCCGGAAGCAGGACGCATGAACAGAATCCGAAAGGATGCAACCCTTTGCGGGTTGTCACAGCTTGCGTTCCCTGACCATCTCAAGCCGCTGGCAGCGGCTGCACCACTCTGTTAAGAGCGGCCCATGTTGAGGATAGAAAACATCATGTACGCTGTCGAAGGCCGCCCCTTGTTTGAAGGCGCCTGCGCCACTATTCCGACCGGCCACAAGGTTGGCCTGGTGGGCCGCAACGGCACAGGAAAAACCACGCTTTTTCGTCTCATTCAGGGTGAATTGGCACTGGAATCTGGCGCCATCGCCCTGCCCCGCCGCGCCCGCATTGGCGGCGTTGCGCAAGAGGCCCCTGCCTCACACGTCTCGCTGATCAATACGGTTCTCGCCGCTGATGCCGAACGAACGGCCCTGATGAGCGAAGCCGATACCGCGGCCGACCCGACCCGCATCGCCGAGATCCAGACCCGCCTGGCCGACATCGACGCGTGGAGCGCCGAGGCGCGCGCCGCCTCGATCCTCAAGGGTCTGGGCTTCGACGATGAGGAACAGCTCAAACCCTGTTCCGACTTCTCGGGCGGCTGGCGCATGCGCGTGGCCTTGGCGGCGGTGTTGTTCTCGCAACCCGATCTGCTGCTGCTGGACGAACCGACAAACTACCTAGACCTCGAAGGCGCATTGTGGCTGGAAAGCTATCTGGCGAAATACCCCCATACCGTCATCATCATCAGCCACGACCGCGGTCTGTTGAACCGGGCGGTCGGTGCAATCCTGCATCTCGAAGACCGCAAGCTGACGCTTTATCAAGGTCCCTATGACCAGTTCGCCCGTCAGCGTGCCGAAAACCTGGCGCAGGCCAGCGCCATGGCCAAAAAGCAGGAAGCCCGACGCGCCCATCTGCAATCTTACGTCGATCGCTTCCGCTACAAGGCCGACAAGGCAAAGCAGGCGCAATCACGCCTCAAGGCTTTGGCAAAGATGCAGCCCATCACCTCGCCGCAAGAGGCCGCCCTGCGTGCCTTCACATTTCCCGAACCCGAGGAAATGGCCCCGCCGATTATCCATCTGGAAGGCGGCATGACCGGCTATGGCGAAACGCCCGTGCTGAAACGCCTCAACCTGCGCATCGATCAGGACGACCGCATCGCGCTTCTGGGCAAGAACGGTCAGGGCAAGTCGACACTTTCGAAACTGCTGTCTGACAGGCTACCGCTGATGGCGGGCAGGATGACCCGCAGTTCAAAACTGCGCATCGGCTATTTCGCCCAGCATCAGGTCGACGAGTTGCGTGTCGACGAAACCCCTCTCGACCACCTGCGCCGCCTGCGCCCCGACGAGGCCCCTGCGAAGCACCGTTCGAGACTGGCCGGCTTCGGCCTTGGCGCGGCTCAAGCGGAAACCGAGGTCGGGCGGCTGTCGGGCGGCCAAAAGGCACGTCTGTCGCTGCTGCTCGCCACCATCGACGCGCCACACATGCTGATCCTCGACGAACCCACCAACCACCTCGACATCGAAAGCCGCGAGGCGCTGGTCGAAGCGCTGACCACCTATTCCGGCGCGGTGATCCTCGTCAGCCACGACATGCACTTGCTCAGCCTTGTGGCCGACCGGTTATGGCTGGTCTCTGACGGCGCCGTTAAACCTTTCGAAGGCGATCTGGAGGCGTATCGCGACCTGTTGCTGGCCCGGGACAAGCCTGAAACCAAAGAAACGCCGCAAGCGCCCAAACCCAAACGTCCTTCGCGCGATGCCATCCTTGCCCTACGCGCCGATCTGCGCAAATGCGAAGAACGGATCGAGAAGCTGACCGATATGTACGATAAGCTTTCCACCAAGCTGGCTGATCCTGATCTTTACCAAAGCGACAAGGTGTCCGATCTGGAAACCTGGAATCGCAAGTTCGCCGAGTTGAGCGAAGCCATGCAGCGCGCCGAGGCGCTGTGGGTCGCCGCCACCGAGCGGCTCGAGGCGGCTGAGGCCAAGGCATGAGTGACCCCGTCAAGGACGCCACCGCCATGATCTCAGGCATGCAGCCGGTGCTGCGCGACGGCGAGTTCGCCTTTGTTGTTTGGCCCCAAGACATCGAGAGGCCTGCAGGAACCGTGGCCAGCTATTCCGAGGACGAGGGGCTGTCGCTCATCGTGCCCCTTGCCGACGCCCCTGATGCCGCCCTGCCCATGCGCTGCATCACATTGCAGGTGTATTCCGCGCTGGACGGCGTCGGGCTGACCGCTGCCGTCTCCAGCGCGCTGGCGAGGGAAGGCATTCCCGCCAATATGGTCGCGGGCTATCACCACGACCACGTCTATGTGCCGTCGGAACAGGCCCTACAGGCGCTCGACATCCTGACACGCTTGCAGAAGGACGCCAAGGAATGATCGACACAGCCTTTCTTGTCACTGCTTTCACCACACTTTTCGTTGTGATCGACCCACCTGGGCAGACCCCGATCTTCATGGCGCTGACGCAGGGCATGGATGCGGCTACTCGGCGCGGTATCGCCGTCCGCGCCTGTCTGACCGCCGCTGCCATCCTCGCCGTGTTCGCGGCCTTCGGAGAGGCGGTTCTGGGCTTTGTCGGCATCTCCATGCCCGCCTTCCGCGTTGCGGGCGGTGTGCTATTGTTTCTGACCGCACTCGACATGCTGTTCGAACGCCGCACCAAGCGTCGCGAGGACCGCGCCGAGGCCGAGGAACACCATGACCCGTCGGTCTTTCCCTTGGGCATCCCCCTTATTGCCGGTCCCGGTTCGATTGCCACCATGATCTTGCTCGCAGGCCAGCAACCAGGGATCGAAGGGCTGGCCGTGGTCATTGCCGTCATGCTGTCGGTACTTGCTTTCGTCTTTTTGCTTTATCTGTCGTCGGGCACGCTGGGCCGATTGCTCGGCAAGACCGGCCTGAACGTAGTGACCCGCCTTCTGGGCATGTTGCTAGCCGCGCTTTCGGTACAGTTCATTCTCGATGGCCTCAAGGCCTTTGGTTTCGCCGCCTGAGTCCCCATATCTGAGACAGGCAAGAAAGGGGAGCTTCATGGACGGCGACAACATCGCACGCGTGATCTATCTGGTCCTGCTGGGATCGGCGGTGCTGATGTGGTTCATCACCCACAACCGCGAAAACCTCAGCCGCACCATGCAACAGGCCACCGCCTGGGTGTTGATCTTTGTTGGCGTTATTGCCGCCGTGGGCCTGTGGGAAGATGTCCGCACCACCATCAGCCCCGCCCCGCAGATGGTCGTCTCGGACAATGCCATCGAAGTGCCGCGCGCCACTGACGGGCATTACTACCTTCAACTTCTGATCAACGGCAAACCGGTTACCTTCCTTGTCGATACAGGCGCCAGCCAAGTGGTGCTCAGCCACCGCGATGCCGAACGGGTCGGAATTGACCTGGACGGACTGAACTATTTCGGCCGCGCCATGACCGCCAACGGACAGGTTCGCACCGCACCCGTGCGTCTGGACAGTATCGCTCTCGGTCCCTTCTCC
>NZ_JBXWQW010000055.1:0-24632 GCF_059612585.1 Ruegeria sp. YKSF57
CGGCAACCGGTTCGACGGGGTCACGGATGCCGACGGCGTGGTCAGCTTCACCTTTCAAGGCACCGGTAGCGACCTCGCGTTCAGCTTCGAGGGCTACGACATCGATACCACCGGCGAGGTCGAGCTGTGGCTGAACGGCACACTTGTCGGCCCGCTCGCGGCTGGCGGCAACAACAGCTTCGCCCAGTACGACTATCTGTTTTCCGCCGACCAGCTGGTCTCGGGCGAGAATATCGTCAGCATCCGGCAGGCCGAGGACCCGGGTTTTATCTGGGGTGTCAAGAACCTGCTGCTCGAAAAGGCACTGATTGATCAGGCTGCGGCCACGCTAGAAATCGGAGTGAGCGAAAGTACATCTTACGGCAACCGCTTCAACGGATCGTTCGATACAGACCGATCTCAAATCGCGACGTTCTTTGGAACTGCGGGCGCGCTGGAATTGATGTTGACCGGCTTCGACATCGATAACAATGGAGAGGTCGAAGTCCTTGTAAACGGTGTGTCCATCGGTTTTCTAGATGCTGGAGTGGCGGATGATCTAAGCATTCACAAGTTCACCATTCCTGCTGCAGTTCAGGTAGTCGGAAACAATACCATAGAATTTCGTCAGGCTGGCAATGCCGACGCGACCTGGGGGGTCACCGACATCAGGCTCGATACTGCGCCCGATAGCTTCACACCAACAGACGCCGATTACGTGGAACAGTGGCACCTTTTCAAAATGGGGCGGCTGAACGAAATCTGGGCCGATTACACTGGGGCGGGCGTAACAGTAGGCATCTATGACAATGGCGTGCAATTCTCGCACCACGATCTCGACGATAATTACGACACGAGTTTGCACGCCTTTTCGGAAGGCAGCGAACTGGACCCAAGCTTGGGCTCGGCCAACCATGGTACGGCCGTGGCCGGAATCATTGCCGCGGAGGCAAATGGCGTAGGCACCGTCGGCGTGGCCTTCGGCTCCACCATTGCCGGGGTTAACATGATCGACGGTCCGGCCGGAGCAGGTTCTGCAGATCTGACCGCCTACATCGACGCGATGGATCATCTTGTCGCATTCGACGTGGTCAATCATTCCTGGGGTAATACGCCCGGGTTTGAGCAATCGACACAAACCCTCGAGCTTTTCGCAGTAACTGTCGAAAAATTCGAACGCGCGGTTGAACTGGGCCGCGGCGGCCTTGGCACAAACCTGGTCAAATCTGCGGGGAATGATGGTGCGAACTCGGCAGGCGACATGATCGACAGTTCGCGCACCTCGATCACAGTCGGCGCGATAAACGAGGCAGGTGCCTCCGCGTCCTATTCAAACTACGGAGCCAATTTGCTAATCTCCGGGCCTTCCAACGACGGTTTTTTTTCGCCCTTCGGCATTAAGACGACAGACCTTCTGGACGCAGACGGTTATACAGCCGAAGACTATACTGGTTCAGATGCAGGGACCGGATTCGGCGGCACCTCCGCCGCGGCACCGATGGTGTCGGGCGTCATTGCCCTGATGTTAGATGCGGCACCTGGTCTTGGGTGGCGCGACGTGCAGAACATCCTCGCCTACTCGGCATCGCATACCGGTGCTGGCTTCAACGAAGAACCCAGCCCGTTCGACGGACTTGGCCTGAATGGCGACTGGATGTTCAATGCCGCGAACAACTGGAACGGTGGCGGACTGCATTTCAACATCGATTACGGGTTCGGCGCACTAGATGCGTTTTCGGCAGTGCGTATGGCGGAAGTCTGGCATCTTTTCGGCGATGCTCAAACTTCTGCCAACGAATTGAGCCAGGCAGCCGGATCAGATGTCGATGTAGCGGTGGCCGGGGCTGAAACCCAAACCGTGACATTCCTTGCCAACGCTATGATGGTCGAAGCTGCAGAAATCGAGCTTTCGTTGACCGACGCATCGGTAGAAGTATTCCTCGTGTCTGCGGAGGGCACCCGCGTCCGGCTTTTGGACGATGCCGAAGCAAGCGGTGCGCTGGCCAAGTGGACTTTTGGTGCGCAGGCCTTCCGGGGCGAACAAGCGGCAGGCAACTGGTCACTGGAATTTGTTGGTACCGGCTCGGCTACTACAGTTTCGGACTGGCAGATAACACTGTATGGCGAAGTCGAGGACAGCGACAACGTCTATCACTACACCGACGATATCCTTGCGGACTTCATCGGCGACGGTGCCAGCAATTTCTCTACGATTTCCGACGATCCCAAACGGCTATTTCTTACCGACGCCGGTGGTACTGACTGGTTGAACTTCGCGGCGATGAGTTACAACCTCGACATGTCGCTCGAGGCCGGAGCTTCGGCGAAAATCGGCAGCAAGACAATCATGACGATTGATGCCGACACCGTCATCGAGAACGCAGTAGCTGGTGACCGGAACGATACGGTTTTGGGCAACGGCGCAAATAACGAGATTCATGGTATGCGCGGCAATGATCGCCTAGCGGGTGGCGGTGGCTCCGACAAACTGTTTGGAGGTGATGGTGAAGACGTGTTCGTTTTTGCCATTGGTGACACCAACGATTGGATCGGCGATTTCGAAACTGGCAGCGACCGGGTTGAACTATGGGACTTTGGTATCACTTCGTTTGACGAGCTTTCGATCTTTGATGATGTCGGCAACAACGCAATTATCGACTTCGGCGGTGGCGATACTTTAGCGTTCTCCGGGATTGCTTCAAGTGATCTTATGGCCGCGCATTTCTCCTTCGAGAACACACTCTTCGCGTAGAAGGAGTTTGCTTGGAGCCGCGTTCATTGGCGCAAATCCCGAGGAAAGTGTACCAGTTCATTGCGGCCAGTGGTCCTTACGATCAGACACGCACCTTACCCGCATTGTTGAATGCCCCATTGACCGCACCGTATGTCTCCAGCGCCAGTGTCACCAGGGCCTTCGAGTAAGCCTCATCGGTGACATCGCCCGCCAGACAGACTGCTTGCCCGTTGCTTTGCGTTATCTGCCCGACCAGCTGGTCCAGTTCCGCCTGCCGCCGCGCACCGAGGATGACATTGGCGCCTTCGGCGGCAAAGAGCAGCGCCGCCGCCGCCCCGATGCCACTGCTTGCGCCGGTCACGATGACGGTCTTGTTCTTGAGCTCCATGATCTTGCCTTTCCACGTTCTTACATGACCATGGGTCTATCGGGCCGTCGGCATTCCAATCGACCCGTTTCCTGCTACTGGCGCGGGTGGGGGGTTCAATACGCAAGAAACGGGTCGGGAGGTGCAGCGGGCCGGGCAGGTGCGAGATGATGGCGGGCGACATGCTCGGGTGCCTGCGGTGCGATCTGACCGCGGCTTTCTTGCTTCGCCTTAAGCGGCTGGGTCAGACGTCAAGGCCCGGTGCGGCAAATGGCAGCTGTGTCCGCCTTGCAGTCGCTCAAAGGCCCAAAATGCTGCGTTCTGCACGAATGGTGGCTTTCGGGAAGCCAAGCGGTGAATTTTGGGCACGGCCGAATGTCGGGTATGGGCCGCTCTGAGCGAAGCGCGGCCGTCGGGAGGATGAGAGCTGTTTCGCGAGGATCACTCTTCGGCAGTGCCAAACGTGACGAAGCGATAGGATTGTTCGACAAGCTGAATGACCACTTTCAGCTCGTCCTGTGTGGTTGGAGTATAGATCATGACGAAGCCTTCCCACCCTTCACGCTGATCCGCCCGGGGATGCGCGACGGCCCAACCCTTCTGAATTGCTTCTTGGGCCAGTTCCGGGCTGAGCGAAGCATGCAGGCTCCCGTCCGGATGCAGATGCGCAAACTCGCGTCCGCCGACTATGACATCCGGGCGGGCAGTTTCGTGATCTTCGTTTAACTGGAAACCCACGGCACCGGGCAGCGAGACACGTGTCGGCCCAAGAGTAACGCCCGGCAGTTCGCCCACCCGTCGCAACAGTTCCTCCGACAATTCAGGCACCGCCTGAACGCCAATCTGGACATGCGGAACACCGTTCGTCGTATCCGGAATCGGAGTCTCGCGGTTGGGCAAGTCAGCGGCGAGGACGCCGGTAAGGGGTACGATAGTCATGGCAAGCGCAAGGATCGCGCTTCTCGATTGGCGAAGTGACATTTCCTCATCCTTTCATGTCCGGTGCGCTTCCGGCCGAAACCGGAAGCGGTCAATGGGAGTCTGGCGTCAGCCTTCCGGAACCCATGGATAGGGACCCATCCAGATATCCAGCATGATCCGCCACGCGTTCATCTCGAGCCACTCGTCGTAGTGATCCCAGTGCGCATACTGCGGAAGCTCGATCGACCCCGGGATTTGGTCAGCCGGCGTGCCATTCTGAAAGCCAGCAAAGATGGCCCCTCGAACATCCTGGATGAACTGGCGCTCTTCCTGAACGTGCGTTTTGGTGCATCCCAGCGGAGCTTCTTCGGCGGGCAGCGCTGTGTGGGAGCAGACGGCGACTTCAAAGTCCAACTCAAGAATGTCACCCAAGGTGCGCTCCCACTCCCGGATGTTGAAATCGGGCATGATGTTGAAGCCCACGCGGTTGGGGGTCACGAGATCGGCGATATAGGCGACGCGCTTGTCCGGAACGACAAAGACGGTCATGCCCAAGCCGTGGTTCAGTCCAAGATAATGGTGCTCAACCACGCTCCCGCCAATCTCGATGTCGTGCCGATCACCCTCCCAGACGATATCCGGGGGCGCTGTATCCTGTCCCGGGTTTGCTTCCAACCATTCAGCAGCCAGCCGATGCATGACAGTTTCGGCGCCAGCATCCTGAAACACCTTGCCCCCGCTGGCGTGATCCCAGTGATTGTGAGTGTGCAGCGCAAACTTGACTGGCTGATCGGTTACATCGCGGATAGCGGCCAGCAGCATCTCACTATGTGGCGAGTTCACGGTTTCGAATGCGACGACACCTTCATCGGTGACCATGAACATGGAATGGTATCCGTTCCCGCCGCCGAAGCTGTAAACGTCCGGTGCGATTTCTTGGGTGTAGCTGAGCGGTTCTTCAGCTTGCGCCAGTCCCGTGACCCAAAGGACGGCCAGCGCTGACATGGCTGCGGTCCTCAAGTGCGAAAGTCTCATGGTTCTTCCTCCAAATGGTCTTGTGGGGCGGCTTGCTGCCACTCCGCAAATCTCCCTATAGTACAAGGTGTACTACAGTGCAACAGATTGTACCGTAACGAGACATGATGCTTCCAATAGGCGCGAACTGCAGTACAAAGAGTGCCATGAACAGACCCGACCCAAGACTTGACGCAACGCGCACACTGGCAACCGAGGCAGCTCTGCAGCTTCTTCAAGACCAGGGAATGCTCGCGGTGACCCATGCCGCCATCAGCAATTCGACAGGGATTTCGCGCAGCACGCTGTACCGCCATTGGCCAAAGCTCGAAGACTTGCGGAATGCGACCATCGCGCGCGCTGCAACCACGAAAGGCGGTACTGGCGGCACCCGGGAAACGGCCCCGGATGGGCCGCTAGATGCCGATCTCCAGTGGATTCTCGGCCACCTGATGACGGCCCTAAACGATACGCCATGGGGGAAGATCGCCCCGCACGTCATCGCGGCCGCGGCGACCGAGCCCCAGACGCGCGCTCTACTGGGCAAGTGGATCGCAGATCGCAGCCAAGACGTTAGATCCGTTTTCGAGGCTGCCATTGCACGCGGAGAAATTGGCGCTGATGCGCCTGTTTCTCAGATGGTCGAACTCGCAATCGCAGTCCCCTATTTTCGGAAGTTTGTCGCCGGATCAGAGCTTGATTCCGATTGGCTGGATGCGCACGTCGCTCTGATTTGCGAAATGGCGGTTGTAGGATAACAAGTCTCAGAGGACTTCTCGTCACGGCGTGTTCGCAAAGCGGACGAGAAGGCTAGCAATAATGTGGTCTGTCTTGTCCGCGAGCAGCCGATGTGCGGAACTTGTGACCCGCACATTCGGGGAATATCCGGAATGCCGGATGCGACCGCAGCTTCTCATCTTCTTGCTGGATGCCGGCTCTGGGCCGCCTTCAAGGGCGACCCGAAGATGCTAGATTTCAATGGCCTCGGCTATCGCAAGCGCATCCTCTAGCTCGACGCCCAGGTATCTGACCGTGCTGTCCATCTTCGTGTGTCCAAGCAGCAACTGAACCGCCCGCAAGTTGCCAGTTTTCTTATATATCTGGGTTACCTTGGTTCGCCTCATCGAATGCGTGCCATATGCGCTTTCCTCCAGACCGATTGACGTGACCCAATCGCGGACGATCCGCGCATACTGGCGTGTCGAGATATGCAGGCGTTCGTGGAAGCGGCCAGGCCAAAGGTACTCGGAGCCAACCATGAGCTCGTCTTCTATCCACTTCCCTACTGAGGCGCGGGTCCCTTCGGAAATTTCAAAGCGCACCGGTTTCTGAGTTTTGCTTTGCAGGACAGAGGCACGTTCTTTGATCTGCCCCGAGGCCATCACGTCGACGACTTTCATCTTCACGAGATCACAGCCGCGCAGCTTGCTGTCGATCGCCATGTTGAAGAGTGCGAGGTCGCGGTAGTTTTCTGCCAATTCAAGTCGGACACGGATTGCCCAGACATGCTTTGGTTTCAGCGGCCGTTTCTGACCGACGATGCGGCCTTTGTTCCAAGCAGGGCGAAGCGCGCGAATGGCTGGTAAGTTTGGTGTTTCCATGACTGATCCTCCGATCCGCCATGCCCTCCACAACGACAACCCGACGTTGACTAGGCCAGCATATCACGAGATGCTGCACTGTTTCCGAGGTCCGCAACGAGCCCATTCAAGACATTCGTTGCTGTTCTAATATCAGGTACTGGACTCAGCGACTGGCAATCTGTGCGGCAACAATTTCGGCATCGTCGCCAACGCCGCACAGCAAAGCAGATCTTCGTGTGCGCATGAAATGCAGCCCGACAAAAAATAGGCCGGGTACGGCGGTGCTCGCCCCTTCCCTCTGGACAGGAAAACCTGCCTCGTCAAACGCATCGGACCAAGGCAGCCAGGAACTGTAGTCCGGGCGGAAGCCACCTGTGAAAATGACGCTTCCGAAAGGTTTTAGATCGATAGACGCCTCGCCCATCTCTTCGAAAGGTTCAGGATCAGGCAGATCAGGAAATTCCAGATCGTTTTCATCCGCAAATTTTTGGAAATGGTCGCGCAACTGCATGTATCGCGCATCGCCCCAATTCACGCTTTCGGCTAGATCTGGAGAGAAACGCGCAAAGCCATTCTCAGCGCCCCGGAAACGGCCGGCCAGCCTTATGCCCTTATCCGCAAGAGTCCGGAAATGCAGATCGTGGCCACCACCGTGCCCTGACGCTTGAATATTGGCAAACAACCTCGCTTCTGGCGGAAGTGTGGTCGCGTCGACATCCAGAAATCCCGATTCAATGAGCCACCACATGATGTCCTTACCGCCGATTCGACGAACTCCCCACGGCGCACGCCCGCAGGCCAGGACCACATTTCGCCCGGCATCGAAAATCTCTTCCGCCAATTGACAGCCAGTCTGCCCGCTTCCGATGATCAAAACGTCCCCGTCCGGCAATGCGGAAACCCTGGTGAAGCCCGTGCTGTCTATTACATTCAGATGGTCAGGGAGCGTTTCGCTGCCCGGCGGATAGAACGGACGTTGATACGCACCAGTTGAAACGACAAGGTTCCTGGCGCGAAATTCGCTCTTCCCGTCAATGTCGAGTTCAAAACCTCCATTTTCGTCCGACCGCACAGCGGTAACATTGGCACCGGTCCTTGCAGGACAGTTGAACGAAGCTGCATAACGCTCCAGATAAGAAACGATTTCGTCGCGCGGCATGAACCCGTCTGGGTCGTCACCATCGTAGGGGAAGCCGGGAAGCTGAACAGACCAATTGGGCGTAACCAGACAGAAGTTCTCCCAGCGATTTGCCCAACCGGCGCCGATCCGGTCCTTTTCCAACACGATATGATCGACGCCGACTCTGCCGAGTTCAAAGCTAGCCGCCAGTCCCGCCTGACCGGCCCCCACAACAATCGTGTCTACGAAACTCATCGTGCATGCCCTCCCCATTTACTCAATAAGTTAACATTGCTTGGCGTTTTCTGTCACGCTTGCCGGAAAAGGTTTCTCAAGTGTCTGCTTAGTCCGCATCTGAGGCGTTCATGCAAAGTGCAGCGAAGGTCCGGTTGGTGCCCCGCTTACGGTCATGGTTTTATCGGAGCACTAATTTAGCTTCCGGGTCTGGGCCTTGTAGAGGTCAATGTTTGGAAGCAGAGATCGTATCCAAGGCAAGGTGAAGAACGGTCTTATTTGTTCTCGTTCTCCCAGGGTCTTACGGCCCACCAGTCCGGCCAGCGGACCTTGTGTGGAATTCGGGTACAGCTGACGACGACCTGCTGATCCTCCAGGGTCAACCGCCGTGCCCCGAGGCGCGAGAGCGCTGCGTCTACAAGCCAGGGTTCGATCATCATGCGCGCCGTCTCGCGGTAGGGATCAAGCTTTTTGGCCATGCGCAACGCCTCCAATGCACCGTTGACGTTACCCGGCGCCACCGCGACATATGTGATTTCCGATATGGCGTCAGTGTCGTCCTCGTCGCATTTCAGTTTCTGAAGGGCGGCCAGAAGATCGCGCGTGGCCGGGGCATTGCCCTCGAGACCGCGTTTCGTCAGCTGTTGCAGAAAAGCCTCCGCCGCCGTCACCTGGCGCCTCTGCCCGTCTTCCCGGATCGTTACGTTTTGCCCCAGGACGGCCTCGTAGGGCGGTTTCAGGTGACGGCCCTTGGGGCGACCGGCCGGATTGCCGCTCTGACCTTTTTGAAAGCGCGTCGATCGGGGCGGCTGGCCAAAGCCCGCGGCATCACCGTCCTTCGGGCCGCGTTTATCATCGGCCCAGGTCATTCGCGGCTGCCCTTCGGCCAGGTAATCTCGTCAGGCTCACACGTGGACCGCTTGATTTCTGCAACCTCCCTGTCTGTGAGCCGCTCTCTGCCACGGCGCCTCTTGAGAGCCGCATTGACTGCCCAAAGCTCCAGCAACTGGCGTGGATAGTACTCGTCAGTGTCATCGAATTGAGTATCCCGCGTCACGATCCCGAGGAGCTCGAGCGCTTCCTTGGCATTGTCCGGATCCGGCGAATGTCGCACCTTGATCGGAGTCGTCTTGCGGGATCGATCCCGCTTTTCCAACCAGGTTTCGCTTTCCAGTATCCATTTCAGGACCTGCCTCTCGGCAAGCCGCTTGCCCGAAAGCGCATCCTGCAAGGTCTTGTGCTGAAGCGCCTCCTTGACACTGACCTGTTGCACCTCGCCGTTGCGATGGATCGTCAGTTCCCGATCCACTATCACATCGAACACCGAGGCCAACCGCTCTTTCGGTTTCTTCGGGCGGCCATGCCGGTTGCCACTGCTCCCTTTTGCGAAGCGTCCATTGCTGTCACGGTCCGGAGAGGATCGTCTGGACGTCATGGGCTTTCGCGCTCCGGCTCCCGCCCGGTCAGCGCCGACCACCGGTCGAGCGCCACATCGACATAACCCGGGTCGATGTCGACCCCGCGGAACCTGCGCTCGGTACGTTCGCACGCAATCAGCGTGGTGCCCGAGCCCAGAAAGATGTCGAGCACCAGATCGCCATGCCGCGTCACATCGCGGATCGCGTCAGCCACCAGTCCCGTCGGTTTCACCGTCGGATGCAGCGCCAGATCCTCCCGGCGGCTGCCCCTGAACGAGTTGACCGACGCATAGTCCCAGACATTGGTCCGGTTGCGGCCATGCTTGCCAAGTTCGACCAAGTTCAGATGCGCCGCATCCCCTACCCGGTAGACAAAGATCAGCTCGTGCCTTGAGCGGTAAAGTGAGCCCATGCCCGCGTTCGACTTGTTCCAGATACAAAGGTTCAGTCTAGCGCCATAGATGCCCTGCCCGACCGCTGCCACATCATCCATGTGCCGCCAGTCCATGCAGACAAAGTGGACCGCCCCGTCGCGCGAGACACGCGCCGCGGCGCCGAGCGTTTCCCCGAGGAAGCTGCGAAACGCCGCCTCATCCATCTCCCCCGAGGCCATGGCAATCTCGCGATGGCGGCCCTTGGTATTGGCGTGCCCGCCGATTTTCACGTTGTAGGGAGGATCGAGGAACGCCGCGTCGGCCCGCTCACCCTGCCCCATTACCCGCTCCAGGAAAGCTGTATCACGGCTGTCGCCGCATCCGATCCGGTGCGTGCCCAGGATCCAGATATCCCCGGGTCTCGTGCGAGGGGTTTTCGGGACCGCGGGGATCATCTCGTCGTCAGGATCGCCCGGACCATCAAGGATGACGTCAATCTCGCCGGTGGAAAACCCGGTCAGCGTCGGATCGATGTCCAAATCGATCGATGACAGCGCGGCCAGTTCAGCCTGCAGGATTTCCACGTCCCAGCCTGCATTGAGCGCGATCTTGTTGTCCGCGAGCCGCAACACCCGCTTCTGCGCCTCCGAAAGCCCGGCCAGCGTGATCACCGGCACGTCGGTTGCTCCGAGCCCTGTGGCGGCCAGATACCGGCCATGGCCGGCGATCATCACACCCTGCTCATCGACAAGGATCGGATTGGAAAAGCCGAACTCCCGCATCGATGCCTTCAATTGTTCGATCTGGCGTTTGGGATGCGTGCGCGCGTTGTTTGGATCGGGTGTCAGATCACCGATCGCCCGGTAGCGCACTTCGAGCGCGCGTTCAGATTTTTCTGGCATATTCATGGAAACCTCCATGGCAGGGCCGGGATTACATCATATGGTATCCTGAGGTACGCCACCAGACCTATATTGTGGACTGGACTAACGGCCCGACATGAGCGTCAGTGGCAAGGACATGATTGCTAAGGAGACCCGCCCATGGCCGAGACACGCAACACCGACCTCGACGGCTTGCTTAAAGACCTTGACGGCGCCGATCTCGAGGCGCTGCGTCGCCTCTGGTCGCCACGCTTCGGCCCACCCCCGAAGCTGCGTTCCCCCGACCTGCTGCGCCTGTTGATCGCCTGGCGTCTGCAGTCGCAGGCCCTTGGTGGTCTTGACCGGATCACGCAACGCAAACTGCAAGGCCGCGGCGCTACTGTGCCGGAAGGAAAACAGCTGGGTGTCGGCGCCCTCCTGTGCCGAGACTGGCAAGGCCAGCAGATCAAGGTCCGCGTCGAGCACGAGGGGTTCCGCTGGCTGGATCAGCTCTATCCCTCTCTCTCGGCCGTCGCGTACGCCGCCACCGGCACCCGCTGGAACGGCCCGCGTTTCTTTGGCCTGCGCAAGGATCCGTCATGAGTCGGCGGCGTCAGCGTTGCGCGATCTACACGCGCAAAAGCTCCGAGGATGGGCTGGAGCAATCCTTCAACTCGCTCGATGCGCAGCGCGAAGCCTGTGCCGCCTATATCGCCAGTCAGGCCGGCGAAGGCTGGATCGCCCTGGCAACCCGATATGATGACGGCGGCACCTCTGGTGGTACAATGGAACGCCCGGCCCTGAAGCGTCTGCTGACCGACATCGCCGCCGGCAAGATCGATACCGTGGTGGTCTACAAGATCGACCGCCTCACCCGATCACTCGCGGATTTTGTCCGCATGGTCGAGATCTTCGAACAACATGAGGCCAGCTTCGTCTCCGTCACCCAGGCCTTCAGCACCACCTCCAGCATGGGGCGGCTGACACTGAACGTTCTCCTTTCCTTCGCCCAGTTCGAACGCGAAGTCACCGGCGAGCGCATCCGCGACAAGATTGCCGCCTCCAAGAAGAAAGGCATGTGGATGGGCGGCACCCTGCCCCTGGGCTATGATGCCCCACTCCCCGGCACACACAGATTGCGTGTCAATGATGTCGAGGCCGAGACGGTGCGCGATATTTTCCGCCGCTATCTCGAACTCGGGTCGGTCCATGTACTGGAACGCACGTTGACCGCAGAGGGAACCGTCTCAAAGACCCGGATTACCGCCACGGGGAAGCATCTGGGTGGACGCCCGTACAGCCGCGGTGCGCTGTTCCATTTGCTGCGTAACCGGATCTATCTGTGCGAGATCCCACACCGGGACACCTTCTGGCCCGGGCTACATGACGCAATCATGGAACCGGATCTGTTCGACGCCGTGCAGTCCCGGCTCGATGCAAACCGACAGCGGCAGAGCACGGCCGGGCGTGTTGCGGCCTCGCCACTGGCGGGCCGCATTTTCGATGCGAATGGACATCCGATGTCGCCCACCTTCGCTTACGGCAAGTCGAAACGCCTGTATCGCTACTATGTCTCAGCGCCACTTCAACAGGGTCAAAAGCGATGTCGGGACGATGCGGTTCCGCGCCGCCTTTCCGCCGACAGGCTCGAGCGCTACCTGACGGCCGTTCTGAAGCAGCTCTTTCCGGGCCGGCCCGAGCAGCCCCTCAATCTGATTGCCCGTCTCGAGGTTCATGCGGCCATTCTCGATCTGACCCTGCCGGTCGCACACCTGAGGCAGGTACGGCAGCATCTCGAGAAAAACCAACAAGCCGAAGCCGATCCCGCCGCCCCCGATTGGATGCATCTCACCTTGCCAACCGGGCCGCTCAGCCACACCGCACAAACCAAGATCGAGGCTGGCAGCCGCAACGCACCCCGCCCCGATCCAACCCTGATCCGCGCCCTGCGGGATGCCCATGCAATGCTGGACCGGGATATGTCTGGAGCACCGATCCTCGAGGCTGCCCCGCCCACGCCACATCGCCGCCGCCTCATCCGTCTGGCTTTTCTTGCCCCTGATCTGCAAAAGGCAATTCTCGAGGGCCGGCAGTCAAAAGAAATGACCCTCGCCCGGCTTATGAAGCACGGCATCCCACATGCCTGGACCGATCAGCACCACCTGTTTGGCTCCCCGCTGGCACCCGAAGCGCATTCCGCACCCTGACAATGGACAACCACATGCACCCGGCATGGACCTGAAACCACCTGTTATTGCCACTAATTCACCTGTTATCGCCACTAAATCACCTGTTATCGCCACTAATTCACCTGTTATTGCGCTTTAACAGGAAAGTGGATTTAACCCATCGCAAGCCCATGTAATCACACGATAGTTTCCAAGGCGGCAGCCGCCAATCCTCGGTTTCGACCTGTTACTAGCCTCAAAAAAGCAAAATTTCCCTGTTCCTGACCAAACTCACCCGGCCTCCCGGCAGGCAAAGACCGGCGCGCAAACACGCCCCAAAACAGCCCGGAGAACCGGCGCATAAACTCAAGAAGAACAGGAAACGGCGGCAAATACCACGCCGTTTCAGAGGCTTGGAAAGCGCGCAGGCAAACAGAGAATTGTTCGGGGTCTGGGTGGCGGAGAGACAGGGATTCGAACCCTGGAGACGGTTTCCCGCCTACACACTTTCCAGGCGTGCGCCTTCGACCACTCGGCCACCTCTCCATGCCGGGGTTATTTGGACGATTGGATTGGAATTTGCAAGGGTAGATTCCAGTGTTTATTCATCAAGATGCAAGTAGACACGCCGGTTCCGTTTGCCTTTTTTCTCTATCTTTCCCAGCCTGATACGCCCGATTTCGGCAGTTCGAGCCACATGGGTGCCACCACAGGGCTGCAGATCGATCTGCTGGTCTCCCTGACCGATTCTAACCAGTCTGATCTTCCCGGCTCCTCTGGGGGGAGAAACGGACATCGTTTTGACCAAACCAGGATTGGCATCCAGTTCCTGATCCGTGATCCAATCCTCGGTTACTGGCAGATCTCTGTCGATCAGCGACTGCAACATACATTCGAGCGCTTCCTTGTTCTGCGGCGCCTCCGGCATATCGAAATCCAGTCGCCCCTTTTGGGCCGCGATCGCCCCTCCGGACACATCCAGAGGAATCACTACAGACAAAAGATGTAGTGCGGTGTGAACCCGCATGTGGCCAAAACGTCGTTCCCAGTCCAATTCCTGCCGGACCTCAGCCCCAACCGGCGGTAATGGGCTGACGTCCGTCGGCACCAAAACGATACTGTCACCCTCGCCTTTGACAGTTGTTCGGATATCTGCAGATTCAGCGCCCCAGATCAGACGCCCCGCATCTCCTGGTTGACCACCGCACGTTGCATAGAACAGACTTCGATCAAGTGTAATTCCTCCTGTCTCGGTCAAACCAGTTACGTGAGCAGTGGCCCGACGCATATAGGCGTCCTGGCGGAATAAGAGTTCAGTGTTCATCACCCTCCCCCGCCTCCATGTCGACCTCTGTCATTTGAGCTGGTTTGGTCTGGGCCGTCCCCTTGGCCGGTTCAGTTTCGTCCCTGGTCGGATCAGGCGAAGGGCTATCCCGGTGTTGCAAGACTTCCGGATTGCGCAGCCAGACATCGCGCTGCGCAAACGGGATTTCGATGCCTTCTTCCGCAAAGCGCCGGTTTATTTCGTGATTCATGTCGGATTTCACCGACAACATCCAATTCACGTCACGCAAAATCGCGCGAATTTCGAAATCCAGCGAGTCCGCACCGAACCTCTGAAACACGACGCTGGGTGCAGGGTTGGCCAGAACCATTGGGTGCGCATTGGCGATTTCGCCAAGAATTTTTTCAACTTTGCGAGTATCTGTCCCGTAGGCAACGCCAACCGGAACGATGACGCGCCCAACTGTGTTTCCACGCGTATAGTTTGTGACAACTCCACTGATCAGATCCGAATTCGGGACTATCACATCGGAACGATCAAAAGTTTCAATCCGCGTTGAGCGAACGGAGATGTCACGCACATACCCCATCATTCCATTGACATCGATCCAGTCGCCTTTGGAAATAGGGCGTTCGACCAGAAGAATGATGCCAGAAACAAAATTCGAGACAATCGTCTGAAGCCCGAAGCCAATACCAACGGACAACGCACCGGCAACAATTGCCAGATTGGACAGATCGAAACCCGCAACAGTAATCGCCACCAGGGCGGCCAGAAAGATTCCGACATACCCCGTTCCGGCGACAATGGCGTTCTGGCCTCCCGGATCAATCTTGGTTTTGGGCAGAAGGGAGTTCCGCAACCCGCCCTGCAGCAGTCGTGTCAGACCGAACCCGATTGCGAATATAGCGATGAATGTCAGGAAGTTTTTGGGTGAGATCGTGATACCACCGATGTCCAATCCCAACAGCATGCGAGACCAAAGTTCTCGCAGATCGGCTTCGCGGGCACCCCAGTACAGCGCAAGGATCGGAAGCGCCATGATCGACAGGAAAAACCCTATTAGCACTGTAAAGAGCGAATCCTTCGCAGAATCGCCTTGCCCGCTTATCCACCCGTATACGCTTCCCATAAAGCGTTGAAGAATAACGAATGCCGCGATCAAAGCTAATGTCTTTACCGCAGGAAACACGATCCCTTCAGCGGCATTGGAATAGCCCAAGGCCGCTAGAATTGGTGAGGCAATACCAAGCAGGAACAGACCGCGACGCAAGGTTTCTATCAATTGGCTGAAGCCAGCGGCGCGTACCGATGTTTTTACACCCTCGTCATTGTCGAGTACTTCGCTCTGGCGAATCTGCCGCATCCGCAACAAAACCAGAGAGGTCGCCACAATGGCTGGAAAACCGGCGACAGCGCGTGTGGCATCAGAAATGTTTTCGATCTGTTCGAAGAGATTCACTAGATCATGCAGAACCAGCAAAACGGCCAGAAGCCCAATATGCACCCGAAGTTCGCTAATCTGCGCCGCTGAAAGTCTTTGGAAATGATTGGACGATCCCATCAGGAAAATTTGGCGTCCGATCCAGTCGAAATAGAGGATTGCTGCTGCCCAGTATGGAACTTTTTCAAGTAAAAGTGTGCCACGCAGCCCCATGATTCCACTCAATGACACAGCTGTGGTCAAACACAAAACACCCGCCCATGGCAAAAAGATACGAAAAAGCGATACTACAAACGTCCAAACACCTGAGCCGCTTCCGCCGAGAGAGCGCAGATAGGCACCAAACCTTTCGACCCACCGTTTACCGCGCCATAAAAGAACAAACGCGATGAGAACAAGAATTACAATGGCCGGCGCGCGCTCCTGAAACCGTTCACGCGCGACATCGGTCCTGATATTGGTAAGGATTTCGTTGACCAGAGCATGCGACGCCTTGCTGATATCGGCCCAGGCACTCGGCCAGTATTTCGGATTTAACGGCGACGGGCCGCGAGACAGCAGTTCTTTGGTTTGTCTCTCGCGAATAATGCGGTCAATCTCGTTGATTAGCCCGTTTGCGCGATTGTAAGCCTCTTCTGAAATGATCCTCGGAACACGTAACTTGTCTAGTTGATTTTCCAAGTGGGTGCGCAGCCGCGCAATATCTGGTGGTTCTTCAGACCCGTCTTCGGGTTTCGGACCAAGAGCCTTGATCTGGCTTTCAAGTGTATGAATCCGGTCTGTATTGGCGCTGCGGGCCTTATTGAACGCATCCCGGTAAGTACTGATTTCAGTCCGCAGGTTTTCCATCGCTGCGTTCGAAGCCCGGTCGGCCTTAACAACGCCTTCCGCACGATCCGCCGTCTTGACCCACCCACGATAGTATTCGGACTGAGTTTCCGACAGCTGCGCTTCGGCCAGACTGAACAAGCCAAACGCCAGAATTGCAATTGCCCCGAACAGATTCCGGCCTAGCCAGGACATCACACGTCCTCAAACACACCCGGAATACTGCGGGGCGCTTCAGTCATCCAATCAGGAACCGGCAACTCCTTTTCACGCAAGAATTCCGGATTGAACAGTTTCGATTGATAGCGGGTTCCATAGTCGCACAAAACGGTCACAATCGTATTGCCCGGCCCCATGTCTTTTGCCATGCGGACAGCACCCGCGATGTTGATCGCTGTCGACCCACCCATCACCAGCCCCTCTTCGCGCAACAGATCGAAGATGTATGGCAACGCCTCGGCATCCGGCACCTGATAGGTAAAATCGGGTTTGAACCCTTCGAGATTCCGCGTGATCCGAACCTGGCCGATACCTTCGGCGATGGACCCCCCCTCCATCGCCAATTCGCCGGTGGTATAATAACTGTAGAGTGCTGCACCCATCGGATCTGCAAGACCGATCTTGACGCCCTTTGGTTGCAACGCCTCTGCCACGCCGGCCAGCGTTCCACCCGATCCCACGGCACAGATGAATCCGTCAACCTTGCCGTCGGTTTGCTCCCATATTTCAGGGCCCGTTGTTTCCACATGCGCCTGACGGTTGGCTAGGTTGTCAAACTGGTTGGCCCAGATCGCACCATTGGGTTCAGTTTTGTTAAGCTCCTCTGCTAGACGCCTGGAATAGTGCACAAAGTTGTTGGGGTTGCGATAGGGTGCGGCGGGCACCTGCACCAACTGCGCGCCGGCCAGTCGCAACATATCCTTTTTTTCTTCCGACTGGGTCTCGGGAATAACAATCACTGTCCTGAATCCCATCGACGCTCCGACCAAAGCCAGCCCGATGCCAGTATTGCCCGCCGTTCCCTCGACGATCGTGCCACCGGGTTTCAGATCTCCGCGCGCGATGGCATCACGTATGATGAACAATGCGGCGCGGTCCTTGACCGACTGACCGGGGTTCATGAACTCGGCCTTGCCGAGAACTTCGCAGCCCGTTTCCTCGCTGACGCGGCGCAGCCGGATCAATGGTGTTTTTCCGACGGCATCCGCCAGGTCGCGTGCAATGCGCATAGGTCCCTCTTTCGGTCAGTTTGGAGAACAGATGTAGCGTTGCCCCCGCGCAATCTCAAGCGGTCTGAAATGACCTCTGCTAATTCACTTCACGCAATCTCTCTCGGTTTCGAAACAACCAATGCGCCAATGTCAAAAGCTGCAAATTCTTAACTCGGTGGCTATCGACCATTTCGATTAGTTCCTTAAATGGCAGAATGCGGCTTCTGATATCCTCACCTTCCGAGGCCAGACCACCATTGTCTGCGGTCTTTGTCAGGTCGGTTAATCCTACAAACAAATGTGCGTACTCGGTTGACGATCCGGTTGAGGAATAGGCGCCCCCCGCATATTCGAGACGATCCAAAGCGACGTGAGCCTCCTCCAGCGCCTCGCGGAGTGCAGTTTCCTCGGGCGTCTCTCCAGGGTCAATCATGCCCGCAACGGGCTCCCATACCCAGGGTTCCGGATCGCCAATCATGTAGACAGGTGCACGGAATTGCTCAATTAGCAGCACCGTATCCCGGATCGGATCGTAGGGCAAAACAACCGCAGCTTGCCCTGTCATCAGGGAGTTTCGACTGATTACCGGTCCCAAGGTGCCATCGTGCTGCCGGTGCTGAAGCAGAACCTCTTGCATGCCAAAATACTCGAAATACGGGTAGTTCCGTCGATGCAGAACTACATCCCGACTGACATCCCGCAGATCACCCGTGCGTCGTTTCTTCGCGGCCACTTGCGCCCAGGCCCGCATTCGGATTGCACCAAAATTCCTGTCGATCTCCTCGGAGGTTGCACGACCAAAATAGGCCATCACCTCCTCTGCCGCATATAAGGTCATTTCTCCCCATTGATCCACCCATTGCTGCAACGACCAACGATTTCCACGCGACCAGCGACCTGGTTCAGGAAAAAAGATCTGGGCATTCTGCTGCGAGCCGTTGGGTAGCCGCAAATTGCGGGATTCCAGATCATAGGCAAAGCCGCCCTCGTAGAAAACCAGGCGCTGAATGTCTTCTTCTGACAACCCCCGAACCAACACTCCCTCAGCCTGTGCCTCTGGCTCCTCAATAATGACGGGAAAGACTTGGTCTTTTACTTCGTATACCGCGTGACCTCCCAGTGACGCAGGTGTTAAATCAATGGTTGCCAAGTCCCGCCCCAGCACACGTTCTAGCAATGGCGCAAAGCGAAGCGTTCCGTAAAAAAACAGTTCAGTCACAGATTCGAGCTTTCAGTGGTTTTGACCGCGTTTACCGCCAGCGCTTCCAGGCCGCCTCAGTAAGCACTCCAGACAATACACCGCCAATCAGCAACGTCCAGATGATATGCGGCACGAGCAATTGCTGCCCGAATTCGACTCCTAGTGTAAAGATCGCTAATACAGCTTCGAACGGGCCGTCAAAACGGTGCCGCATGGCCAGCCTGAACATTTCGTTGGTTCCCTGAACGAACAGTCCCCAGAACACCAGCGCGGCCATTCCTGTCAGACCATTGTTGATAGCCCAGGTGGCGCCGCGGCCCGCGCGCCGACCCATGATGACCCAACCACAAATGATCCCCAAGCCAATATTCACGTAGGTGAACTTCCCGAAATTAGTGCCTTCTGGAGCTTGATCAATGATCTGTCCGGACACGATAAAAGCGAGCACGGCCAGACAAAGGGCTGCGACGAGACGAGAAGCTGTGGGCATGAGCGGTATCCGGCTTTAGTTCGGTCTGGCAACTGTGATCTGTGTCACATCGCAAATGCCGGTGTCAAAGGCTGCGCCGCAAGAGGTGAGATAAAAATTCCACATGCGGCGAAAACGCTCATCAAACCCCATGGCGGAAATCTGATCCCACCTGTCATTGAAGGTCTCGTACCAGCGGCGAAGGGTCAAATCATAGCTTTTGCCGAATTCCTTTGACCGCACAAAACACAACCCCGCCCCGTCAATTTGTTGGCGAAGGACGGCAGGGGCGGGCAACATTCCACCGGGAAAAATGTATTTCTGAATGAAATCGATGCTGTTCCTATAAATTTCCCAACGTTTGTCCGCGACGGTTATGATCTGCAACGTGGCCGATCCTCCGGGTTTCAGACAATCGCGCAACGCATTGAAATAAACCGGCCAGTACTTTTGCCCTACCGCCTCGAACATTTCGATTGATGCAATACCGTCATACGAACCCTTCTCGTCCCGATAATCCTGCATCTTAAAATCAACGAGATCGGAAAGACCAGCATGCTCAATACGTTTCGATGCATAGCTGAACTGCTCTTCACTAATTGTCAGCCCGGTCACACGCAACCCACGCTCCTTGGCTGCGTATTCCGCGAACCCCCCCCATCCACAGCCAATTTCCAGAATATGATCGCCAGGTTTGGCCCCCATTTCATCGACCAGACTGGCATATTTGGCCGTCTGCGCTTTTTCCAGACTTTCCTGCCCGGTTTCGAAAATCGCACTGGAATACGTCATCGTTTCATCAAGCCAGAGGCTGTAGAAATCATTGCCCAGATCATAATGGTACGAGATGTTCTTTCTCGCCTGCTGCTTGTGATTGCGTTGCAGCCAGAACCGAAATTGCTCATAGGCCCGCGCCAGGAAATGACCGGGAAACCCGTCATAAACAGTTTCATTGTCGAGATTGACCAGATCCATGAATGATCTCAGATCAGGCGTGCTCCATTCTTCATCAAGATAGGCGTCCGAAAAACCAAGATCGCCCTCGCGTATCAGTCGCGCAAACACATCTGGATGATGAATGTCGATCCGGGCGACTGGCCCCGGTTTCGTTCCTTCGGCCCGAAACACGCGCCCATCTGGCAATCCAATGTCCAACCGGCCGGCTTTCATGCCATCCAGCATTTTCATGACTTGAGTGAAGTATCGCGGCAGGTTTTCCTGCCCTTCAGTCGATGTCAGGACCATCCGCTCTCCCCGCTGCGAAGTGCTAACAGGCTAGAAGGAGATTGGATTTCTGGCAAGATTTGTCTTTTCTACTTTTTTTAACCTCAAACGGAGAGTGGATGAGTGTGGATTTATCCTTCTAATAGCCAACAGAACGACTGAATCAGCAGGAAGTTTTCGCGCGGTGGCTGTGGAGCTGAAAGCTGATCCGTGCGCGCTTCATATCTTACGATTTGCCGAAACGCGCGGCAGCGGAACGCCATCACAAAACGCGATCCAAAGCTTCCAGCAACCGGTCGATTTCGTTCTTAGACGTATAGTGCGTGAAGCTTAGCCTTAAGACACCAGTATCCGGATCAATGTTCATTGCCTGAAGCGGGCGGACCGCGTAAAAATCACCACTACCTGCCATTATGTTGAGCTTGGCAAGCCCTTCAGCTGCCGCGTGTACCGAACTGTTCAGTGCTATTGCGACGGTTGGCGCGCGCCGCTCCGCCGCGTCGGGCCCGATCAGGCGAACTGCATTTCGATTTTTTACTGCATCCAAAAGCGGCTGCAACAACGCAATCTCGTGACCCCGCATCAGGTCATGAACATACGCCCCCCGGTCAGCCGCGTTCGAGGTAGGGCCTCCGTGATGATCGCACAGCAGATCGACATAATCTGCCATGCCAGCGCTGGCTGCAATCTGCGCATGATCCGGCCCTGCCGGAGTAAACCGTTTGTACAGAACGTCGGCGTTGAAAAAATGCGCCTGGTTGGGCAGTAACTCGCCCAGCCTTCGACGGATCACCATGCAACCTTGATGCGGCCCATAGGTCTTGTAAGCCGAGAACAGATAGATGTCGGGGCCAAGCTCTCCGATATTGGCAAAACCGTGAGGCGCATAGGAAACGCCATCGACGCATACGTAAGCCCCGGCGGCGTGGCAAACCGCGGTGATATCGGCCACAGGATTGATCTCACCCACCACGTTCGAACAATGCGGAAAACACACCAAACGAACTTTTGAATCCAGAAGCCTTTCCAGGTCCTCAAGGGCGAGCGATCCCGAATCCGGATCGATCCGCCATTCCCTGATCTCGATGCCATCATCCGCAAGCCGCCGCCACGGGCCTGAGTTGGCCTCATGATCTTGGTTTGTTACCACAATCGCATCACCTGGATTCATCCACTGACGGAACGCCTGCGCCAGCACATAGGTGTTTTGCGTAGTCGACGGGCCAAAGCTCAACTCATCAGTCTCAACCCCCAACAGAGCCGCCATCCGCGTCCGGGCCTCGTCCATTTCAGCCCCGGCAAGGCGGCTTGCCTCGTATGGACCATAGGGCTGGACCTTGCGTTGAGTGTAATACCGCGTCAACCGGTCGATCACAGGTTTACATGTATAAGACCCGCCTGCATTCTCGAAGAACGCCTGCCCCTCAAGGCTCGGTTCGGAAAATGCGGGAAACTGGGCTCTGACGAATTCGATATCCAGAGTGCTCATTGCAAATGTTCTCCTCAATCATGTTCCACGTCTCGCAGATTTGCCCGCACATGATTTCGGACAACTCCGACAACATGGCAGGTCTTCCAGCCGAGCTGTGGCCCCTATGTTTGAGTTGAGGGAACACTAGCAGTCTTTCGGACAAAATTCGTGGTCCGAAAGACGGTGATAGCTAGCCCGTAACATCGATGCAGGTCAAGCGCCCAAGCCGCAAAAGCCCCGGCGAATTGCCGGAGCTTTCAGAGGATATCAACGAATGATCAAAGTTCGTGCTTTTCTCGGATCAAACCGATGAAGATGGACAGGCACATCAAAACCAAAACGATGGCAAGCGGAAAGCGGGTCGCAATAGCGACCGCTTCCAATGCCCCCAATCCGCCGTCCAACAGCAGAACAACAGCGATTACCCCTTCTAGAATACACCAGAAAACCCGTTGTGTAGTTGGCGCGTCGGTCTCGCCCGCTGTGAACGTGTCGATCACCTATGAACCCGAGTCAGACGAGGTGGCAAAGAAGATGACCACCAAAATGATACCCGCGAAGGACAAAAACCCGGTTAGCGGGAAAGCTTCGAACATCTTGAACTTTTTCAGCTCCAAAGCCGCATCATTCTAGTGCCTGTCCGGTTCCCGACACCACCTGATCCAAGGCCGAAAATGGTCGCGAATACCGCCAGTACGTCGACGATGTGTCCCAGCGGACCCCAGGTCGCCTCTCCGAACAACGGATAAAACACCGAACGCGTTGTCAGCGGCAGCCAGTGATTTAAGCTAAGAAGCTAAAAAACTAATGCCAGCGCAACAACCGCATTGATCGCCCACGTGTGCAGTTCCAAATGGAAGATTGTGGCGGCCATCGCCAAGTTTTTCGCGGGCAGTCATGCAACAAAATGAACCAAAACCAATACTATCCCGGCTCACAGCTTGCTGATTGGTGCAGATCAGCCCTGAACCCGGGTATAGGTCCCCTCACCCGCCAGAATACCCCGGAATCCACCAGGTTCGTCCAGCGAAAAGACGATGATCGGCAAACTGTTGTCCCGAGCTAGCGCAATGGCCGATGCGTCCATTACTCCCAATCGCTTAGCCAGCACATCGTCATAACTCACGGTGTCGTACCGCTTGGCATCGTCAAACTTGGCTGGGTCCTTGTCGTAGACTCCGTCAACCTTGGTACCTTTGAAAATGGCTTCGCAACTCATCTCGCTCGCACGCAGCGTTGCGGCGGTATCTGTGGTGAAGTAGGGGTTTCCAGTTCCGGCAGCAAAGATGCAAACCCGCTTTTTCTCCAGGTGGCGCACCGCGCGGCGGCGGATATAAGGTTCACAGACCTGATCCATCGGAATGGCCGAAATGACCCGAGTGAACACACCCAGCCCTTCCAGTGCAGATTGCATGGCCAGCGCATTCATGACGGTGGCCAGCATGCCCATGTAATCCGCCGTCGTGCGTTCCATCCCCTGCGCCGAGCCGCTGAGGCCGCGAAAGATATTACCGCCGCCGATCACCATGCAGATTTCGACACCCAGATCGTGCACTGATTTCACTTCCTCGGCAATTCGCTGAACCGTCGGTGGATGCAGGCCGAATCCCTGGTCCCCCATCAGCGCCTCCCCCGAAATCTTGAGCATGACCCGCTTGAACTTGGTCTGCGTTTGCGGGGTAGTTGCTTGGATGTTGGAAGAGGTCATGTTGCGCTCCGCTGCGGCACCGGTTTATTTCCGGCGCAAAATGAAGCAAAAGCCGATCAGGTTCAATGCAACATCACAAGGAATGAGGCGTACAACAAATGGCGGCGGCATTTGCGGCAAAAATGTTCGAAAACCTGCCTGCGATTCCCGATGACAAACCGGTTCTCATCGCGGGTCCGACCGCGTCAGGAAAATCGGCCCTTGCGCTAGAAATCGCAAAGCGCCACGGCGGCGTGATCGTCAATGCGGATGCAAGCCAGGTTTATGATTGCTGGCGCGTCATCACCGCCCGTCCTTCAGCCGCAGAAGAGGCGCAAGCCCAGCATCGGCTTTATGGTCATGTGCCTTATGACGTCTCCTATTCCGCCGGCCACTGGTTGCGAGAGGTGATCCCCCTGCTTTCTGACGGCGCACGCCCGATTATCGTAGGGGGGACGGGGCTCTATTTTCTGGCGTTGACCGAAGGATTGGTTGATATCCCGGCCACTCCGCCCGAGATACGTGATATTGCGGACGCAATGAGTCTAACCCAGCTTTTGGCTGACCTCGACACAACGACCGCCAACCGAATCGACAGGCAAAACCGCATGCGTGTACAACGCGCCTGGGAGGTTTTGCAGGCCACGGGCCGTTCGCTGGCGGACTGGCAAAGCGAAACACCTGACCCGGTTTTGCCCCTCAGCGAATGTGTTCCGATCGTTTTTGATGTCAACAAAACCTGGCTGCAAAATCGTATCTTCCGACGATTTGACCAGATGCTGGATCAGGGCGCGCTTGATGAAGCTCGGGCCATGCAGGATCGTTACAATCCTGTGCTCCCTTCCTGTAAGGCCATCGGCGTACCGGAACTGATGGCATACCTGACCGGAGCACTGACGCTTGATCAAGCGCGGGAAAAAGCTGGAATATCGACGCGCCAGTTTGCCAAACGTCAGCGCACATGGTTCAGGGCACGTATGAATAACTGGTATCGTGTTGATTCGGCTCATTGAGTCCACAGGCCACTGAATCTTGCC
>NZ_JBXWQW010000056.1:0-24592 GCF_059612585.1 Ruegeria sp. YKSF57
CTGCATGTCTTTCGTCCTGACGACGGCGGCGAAGAGCACTATGCAATCGAAATCGGCCGTCCAGATCGTGAAAAATCCGTGCTGACCCGATTGCATTCTGCTTGTTTTACCGGGGACCTCATGGGCAGTCTGAAATGTGACTGTGGGCCGCAACTGCGCGGCGCGCTGGCTCAGATGGGGGCCGAGGGAACGGGCGTTCTGCTGTATCTTAATCAGGAGGGGCGCGGAATTGGTCTGGCTAACAAGATGCGCGCCTACTCCCTGCAGGATCAGGGGTTTGACACGGTCGAGGCCAATCACAGGCTTGGTTTTGAGGATGACGAAAGAGATTTCCGGCTTGGGTCGGATATCCTGAAATCAATGGGGTTCAAATCGGTTCGATTGCTGACCAACAACCCGGCCAAGATAGCGATGATGGAACGAACTGGGATCGCCGTGACCGAACGGGTCCCGCTCAAAGTTGGCCAAACCGCACACAATCGCGGGTATCTGGCGACCAAAGCCGCCAAGTCCGGTCATCTTTTGTGACCCCGTTCGACCTCGTACTCAACCCAATGGGTGTTCGGTTTCGCGGGCGGCATTTTCCCTGCTCGATCGGCAAAGGTGGGCTAAGCAACAAAAAGCAAGAGGGGGATGGCGCAACCCCAACCGGCATCCACCGAATCGTTGGAATGCTCTATCGCGCAGACCGTATCTGCCGCCCAGCTTCGTGGGCGCGGCCAATTGGCCCGCGCGACCTATGGTCGGATGACGTTCGGGATGCGTCATACAACCATCTGGTCCAAGACCCTTATCGGTTCAATCACGAACGGCTGCGTCGTGCCGACCCTTTGTATGACCTTGTACTGATCACGGACTGGAACTGGCCGAATGCTGTACCGGGGCGCGGCTCGGCCATCTTTGTCCATCAGTGGCGTCGTCCGGGTTACCCGACCGAAGGCTGCGTGGCCTTTCGCCGCGACCATTTGCGCTGGATCGCGGAACGTATCACACCGGGAACGCGCCTGATCATCCCTTCGGCTTGACACGCTCGCCAAAAATCGCCGAGCCGATGCGGACATGTGTCGCGCCCAATGCGATTGCCGATTCGAAATCGTCACTCATTCCCATCGACAGGCCGGTCAAGCCATTGCGCTCCGCAATCTTGGCCAAAAGCGCGAAATGCAGCGACGGCTCCTCGTCGACGGGCGGAATGCACATCAATCCGCGAATGGGCAGATCCAGAGCACGGCATTCGGCAATGAATGCGTCTGCCGCAGCGGGTATCACACCGGCCTTCTGCTCTTCCTCGCCGGTGTTGACCTGAACGAACAGATCCGGGCATTGGCCAATTTCCTGCGCCAACCGCGCAATGGTTTTGGCCAGTTTCTGCCGGTCGACCGAGTGGATGGCATGGCAAAGCTCCATCGCCTGCCGCGCCTTGTTGGTCTGCAACGGGCCGATCAGATGCAGGTCGATCCCATCATACCGTTCCATGAATTCGGGCCATTTGCCTGCGGCTTCTTGTACCCGGTTTTCGCCGAAACACCGGTGACCCTGCTGCAAAACCTCTTCGACGCGCTCATTCGGCTGAACCTTGGACACCGCAATCAGTTTGACGGAGCCGACAGGGCGGCTTGCGGCGGCCTCGGCCTTGGCAATACGGTCGCTTATGTCTTGCAGGGGCATTGTTTTCCTCGTTCTGCTCACTGGCAGCAGAAAAACACCATGTGGGCAAAAAAGAAAAGGGCAGGTCCGAAGACCTGCCCATATTCAGTACCGTTAGACGGTGTACAGCTTAGAAGCTGAAGTACACACCGGCCTGAACCTGGCTGCTGTCTGCGACTGCAGAGTCAACGTAACCGGCAACAAAGGTCACGCCGCCGCCCAGGTCGTACTGGTAGTTCAGGCCCCAGCTGGTGCCGTCGTCTGCGAGAATTGCAGTGCCGCCCGCAGCCAGGTTGTTCGAGTCAGCATTCTGGACCCAGAGCAGCAGGTTGCTGGCTGCGCCGATGTCAACGTTACCCGAAACGGTGATTGCGTCGGCTGCTTCGGTCTGGCCGTATGCGATCTGAGCACCGAACTGACCCCAGTCAGCGCCGGCTGCGATCAGCCACAGGCCATCGTTCAGCTCTTCACCGGTGTCGGCAACCGGGCCGTCAGACGAAGCCTGGTACGCGCCGGTGACGAAGTAGTCGTTGAAGCTGTAGGTCAGCATGACGCCGGTGCGGTTTTCACCGCCAGCGGAACCGGCAACCGAGCCGCCGTTACGCTGGGAGTACGACACGTGACCGGTGAAGCCGCCGACAGTGTACAGAGCTTCAACACCGTTGTTGCCAGCGCCAGCCGACGAGAACGAGTCCCAAGCTGCGCCGATGATCGGCAGGCTGAAGAAGCCCATGCCGTCGATGCCGGTGCCAACCGAGATGGTGGGCAGGTACAGGCCGGGTGCGTTGTCGATCGCGCCCCAGATGTTGCCAACGTTCACACGCAGGCCTTCATAAGCCACGAAGAACTGGGGGCCGTTCCAGCTGGCTGCACCAGGTATGCCATCACGGTTTTCGGCCTGAGCACGCAGGCGGGCACCCAGAGTCACGCCGCCGTCGGTTTCGGTCGACATGTCGAACTGCAGACGCAGACGGCTGGTGATGTTGGTTTCCGAAACGCCGACAGCGTTTTCGTTGGCGTCGTTATAGTCCAGACCAAAACGGCCATAGCCGCTGATGCGAACTTCTGCGGCTGCCATGCTTGCGGTGGCGATCAGCGCAGTCGTTGCGAAGAGAACTTTTTTCATCGTGTTTCCCTCGGTTTTCAATCATTCGCCCAAACCGGAGAATCCGGCGTGGGTATGGACAGGGGTTTCGCTCTTTCCCCCCTGTTTTGGCAAGCCTTGTGACCAGCGCCGGGTCAAAGTCGTCCCGGATGGTGCAGCTTTGCCACAGTCTGTGCCTTGGCCGCGTCCAACGTCGTAGGATATCCAACGATGCCCATCAGTTTACCTGCGGTTGCCGAAACGCCCTTGCCCGCACATATGGACAAGAATAGAGTGGCCGCGGTTTTGGAATTCGGGACTGGAGACACTCTTGCAGATGCGCCTCAAATTCATCTTGCCCATCACGCTTACCCTTGGTGTCGCCGCCTGCGGCGCGAATCCTACGGCCACCTCAGCCCCGCAGCCAACCGACTCGCTGGATTTCAATGACGACGTCAGAGCCTCTCAAGATCGGGCCAAGTCGTCATTTTGGGATCTCTTCGGTCCGGACAAGACCGAACGCGCGGGCAACGTAAACAAGTACCTGTGGGCCGCTTCTTTCGATGTGCTGAATTTCCTTCCGGTTCAATCCGTTGATCCGTTCACCGGGGTAATTGTCACAGGATACGGCACACCTCCCGGAGGTGGCCGCTCGTATCGTGCAACAGTGCATATCAAGGATCCGGCACTCGATGCACGTTCCCTGTCGGTGTCGCTGCAAACCAGCGGTGGTGGTGCCGTCAGCCCCGCGACCTCGCGTGCGGTCGAGGATGCAATCCTGTCCCGCGCGCGCCAGCTTCGTATTGCCGACGACAAACTCTAGAATCCGGCGCGAAATCGCTCTAATACCACGCCGGGCCCTGACCCGGCGTTTTCATTCACGAAGGACCGCACGATGTCGCGCTACTCCGCCACCGAAATCGAAGCAAAATGGCAAGAAGCCTGGGACAAGGCCGGGATCTTCACCGCGCGCCGCAGCGCCGACAAGCCGAAATACTATGTGCTTGAAATGTTCCCGTATCCGTCGGGCCGCATTCATATGGGACATGTGCGCAACTACACGATGGGCGATGTCATCGCGCGCTACAAGCTGTCCACCGGCCACAACGTGTTGCATCCGATGGGTTGGGATGCATTCGGGATGCCAGCGGAAAACGCCGCGATGGCCATTGGTGGTCATCCGAAGGACTGGACCTACAGCAACATCGCCGACATGCGCGACCAGATGAAACCACTTGGCCTGTCCATCGACTGGTCACGTGAGTTCGCGACCTGCGATCCGGAATATTACGGCCAGCAACAGGCGCTGTTCCTCGACATGCTCGATGCCGGGCTGGTCTATCGCAAGAACGCTGTAGTGAACTGGGACCCGGTCGACATGACCGTTCTGGCCAACGAGCAGGTTGAAAATGGTCGTGGCTGGCGTTCGGGCGCATTGGTAGAGCGGCGCGAACTGACCCAGTGGTTCTTCAAGATCTCGGATTATTCCGAAGAGTTGCTCGACGCGCTGGACACTCTGGACAACTGGCCCGCCAAAGTACGCCTGATGCAGGAGAACTGGATCGGCAAATCCCGTGGTCTGCAATTCGGCTTTGAACGCACTGACGGCAACGATCCGATCACCGTCTATACAACCCGCCCCGACACGCTGCTGGGCGCATCTTTGGTTGGCATCTCGCCCGACCACCCGATCGCAAAAAAGCTGGAAGCCGAAAACCCCGAAGTGGCTGAATTCGTGGCCGAATGCCGCAAAGGTGGCACCACGGAAGAAGCCATCGAAACTGGCGAAAAGCTGGGCTTTGATACAGGCATCAAGGTCAAGCACCCGCTGGACCCGAGCTGGGAACTGCCGGTCTGGATCGCCAATTTCATCCTGATGGATTACGGCACTGGCGCAATCTTTGCCTGCCCTGCGCATGACCAGCGCGACCTCGACTTCTGCCGGAAATACGGCTTGCCCGTGGTCGATACATTCTTTGCGCTGGATGACGACACACCGGTCGACAAGATTGCATTCGTCCCGCCGAAAACCGAGAAAGTTCGCTGGGTGAACCATTTCGCAGGCTTGACCGAAGCGACAGGAGAAGAGGCGATCAACGCCACCGTCGATTTTGCTGAAAAAGCCGGTTGGGGCGAGGGTGTCACCAAATACCGCCTGCGTGATTGGGGCCTCAGCCGCCAGCGCTATTGGGGGTGCCCGATTCCCGTCGTGCATTGCGAAAGCTGCGGTGTGGTGCCCGAGAAAAAAGAAAACCTGCCGGTCCGCCTGCCCGACGATGTGACATTCGACAAACCGGGCAACCCGCTGGACCGCCACCCGACCTGGCGCGATTGCACTTGCCCGTCTTGTGGCGCACCAGCCAGTCGCGAGACCGATACGATGGATACCTTCGTCGATTCGTCGTGGTATTTCGCGCGCTTTACCGCTCCGCGTGCGGAAACGCCTACCGATCTGACCGAGGCGGAATACTGGATGAATGTAGACCAGTATATCGGCGGCATTGAACACGCGATCCTGCACCTGCTCTATTCCCGCTTTTTTGCGCGGGCGATGAACCTCACCGGCCACCTGCCGAAAAAGGCCATCGAGCCGTTCGACGCGCTGTTCACACAAGGCATGGTGACGCATGAGATTTACCAGACGCGCGACGACAAGGGCCGCCCTGTTTATCACCTGCCCGAAGATGTCGAGGACGGAAAACTCAAATTGACAGGTGAGACGGTCGAAGTAATTCCTTCGGCGAAAATGTCCAAGTCCAAGAAGAACGTGGTTGATCCCGTATCGATCATCTCGGCTTTTGGCGCCGATACCGCGCGCTGGTTTGTACTGTCCGATTCGCCACCCGAACGGGACGTTGAATGGACTGCCGCCGGAGCGGAGGCTGCGCACAAGCACCTAAGCCGCGTTTGGAATCTCTGCGACAGGATCGGCGCCATGGAGGCCGATGCAGCGGGCGAAGGCGATGAGGACCTGTTGCGCGAGATGCACAAAACCATCCGCGACGTGACATTGGGTGTCGAAAGCTTTGGCTTCAACGCAGCCATCGCCAAACTGTACGCCTTCACCAATACACTGGCAAAATCCAAGGCCGGTGCGGCGGCTCAGAAACAGGCGATTAAAACATTGGCCCAGCTAATGTCGCCGATGACGCCACATCTGGCGGAAGATATCTGGGCGCATCAGGGCGGTGAGGGCCTTGTGGCCGTTGCCCCGTGGCCCGTCGCGGACGAGATGATGCTGGTTGATGACACCGTCACATTGCCAATCCAGATCAACGGCAAGCGTCGCGCGGAAATCAGCGTACCAAAAGATATGGACAAAGCCGAGGTTGAAAATATCGCGCTCAGCACCGAAGCTGTCCAAAAGGCGCTGGATGGCAACGCGCCGAAGAAAGTTATCGTTGTTCCGGGCCGGATCGTGAATGTCGTTGTTTGATCGCAGAACATTGCTTGTGATGCCGCTGGCGCTGGCTGGCTGCGGCTTTCAACCGGTTTATGCTCCGGGCGGGGCGGGATCAGCCCTATATGGGCGGGTCGAAGTTTCGGCTCCAAACTCCGTCGAAACCTATCTGTTGGTTGAGGATCTTGAACAACGGTTGGGGCGCAGCGCGGTATCTGGCGGCGACTACAAGCTAAAAGTCGACCTTTCGACTTTCACCCAAGGCGAAGCTATTACGTCGACCAATGAAACGACCCGGTACACGATTGTCGGTAGAGTTAAATATTCTCTCACTCAGTCAACAAATGGCGGTGTCGTCGCATCCGGAGACGTCGAAAACTTTGTCGGTTATTCCGCGACCGGCTCGACGGTCGATACTTTGGCGTCTGAACGCGATGCGCGCCGGCGCCTCATGACCATACTGGCTGATCAGCTGACCGCCCAGCTTTATGCAACCGCAGAAGTGTCACCATGAAGCTCAGTCCGCGCGAGGCCGAAGGGTATTTCGCCAGACCGGACTCCGATAAGGCAGGTATTCTGATCTATGGTGCGGACACGATGCGCGTCGCGCTGAAACGGCAGCAGATGATTGTCGCACTGCTGGGACCGAATTCCGAAGAGGAAATGAGGCTGTCCCGAATGTCGGGAAGTGACTTACGCGGAGAACCCGCCCAGCTTTTGGATGCCGTAAAGGCTGTAGGATTCTTTCCCGGCCCGCGTGCCGCATTTGTCGAGGACGCAACAGATGCAGCAGCCCAATCCATCTTGGCAGCGTTGGAGGAGTGGTCCCCGGGCGATGCCCAGATTGTCGTAACCGCCGGCCAATTAAAGGCTACCTCCAGGATTCGAAAGGCCTTCGAGTCGCATCCCAACGCCTATGCGGTTGGAATCTATGACGACCCACCTTCCAGATCGGAGATCGAGCGAACATTGACGCATGCTGGGATCGCAAATGTACCTCGCGAATCGATGGCTGCCCTGACCGATCTTGCCGCCGAGCTTGGACCGGGAGATTTCGCCCAAACCGTCGAAAAGCTGGCACTTTACAAACGCGGCGACGAATCAGAACTTGCTATTGCAGACATCGAAGCCTGCGCGCCTCAATCCACCGAGGCCGCGCTGGACGACGTTCTGAATGTGGTTGCCGAGGGCAAGTCAGGTGAAATCGGCCCATTGATCCGCCGCCTGCAGGCACAAGGAACAAACGCCGTTAGCCTCTGCATTGGCGCGACCCGGCATTTCCGGACGCTTTATGCTTGTGCTTCCGACCCTGGCGGCGCTGCCCAGGGGATCGGCAAGCTGAGACCACCGATTTACGGTAAACGCCGTGATCGCATCTTGCGGCAGGCACATAACTGGGGTGCCCGCAAACTGGAAACTGCACTGACAGTTCTCACCGACACCGACCTTGCCTTGCGCTCGGCCGGTCAGACGGCCCCCGCCATGGCATTGGTTGAACGGGCGATGATCCGGCTTGCGATGTTGGCGCGTTCACGCTGAGGTGTTCTGACGAAGCGTCTGGCTTGACGTGACCGCTCGCGTTCCCAGATTGAAGGGCGAACAGATTGGCAGGGAAATCATCATGTACAAGATCTATGGTCGCATCAAAAGCCGTGCATCGCGAGTTCTGTGGCTTCTGGAGGAGTTGGAACAAGAGTACGAATTCATCGACGTCGGCCCTCATGACCCGCAGGTCAAGGCACTGAATGCATCCGGTAAGGTCCCGGTGCTAGTGGATGGCGAGACAGTCGTAACCGACAGTTCGGCCATCATGACTTATTTGGCCGACAAGCATGGACGCTTCACTTATCCCGCTGGGTCCAAGGAGCGCGCCGAACAGGATTCGTTGTTTTTCACCCTCCTCGACGACTTCGATAGTATTTTATGGGTGGCGGCCCGGCATATGTTCGTTCTGCCGGAAGAACAACGGGTTCCACAGGTGATCGAAACCGCAAAATGGGAATACAACCGCAACTATGTGCGGATGGCTGATCGGTTCAAAGGCCCGTTTCTGCAGGGCGACAAAATGACAATTGCCGACATACTATGTGTTCATTGCATGAACTGGGCCGTGAACGCGGGCTTTCCCATGAATTCGGACACCCTCAAAGCTTATGCAAAGGAAATGCGCAGTCGTCCGGCGTTTCAACGCATGGGCGCATTGACACAACCTGCCTGATCCCTTTTGGTATGGTGCAGCCACGCGGCGGCGGACCGACCGGCCCAGCGGCCTGTGGCCAGGCACCCCGTCAGCAGATACCCACCCGTGGGTGCCTCCCAGTCCAGCATTTCCCCGGCACAGAAAACGCCGGGAAGTGCCTTTAACATCAACCCACCATCAAATGCTGTGCGGCTGACGCCACCCGCGGTCGAAATTGCCTCATCCAAAGGGCGCAAACCCGCATGGCGAATGGGCAAGGACTTGATAAGGTCGGCGAGTTCCTGACCATCGGGAAGCGGCCTCCCAAACTCCATTAGCAATGCGGTTCGTACCGGCCCAAGCTTCAATGTCTTGCGTAAATGGTTCGATAGGCTGAGCTTTCCTCGCGGTTTTGCCAGTCGCTGCGTGAGAACTGCAGGCGATACCTCTGGCAACAGATCCATTTGCAAGGGCGCGCCTTCCCGAACCGCCTTGCAGATTGCATAGATACCACCACCTTCCAGCCCCCGCGCAGAAATAACCGCTTCCCCTCGTGTTCGCGACCCTCCCGCACTCAAAGCGACGCCCTTGATTGGCTCGCCGTACAAGGGTCGCATATGCTCTGACCACGCAACCAGCAAACCGGCGTTTGCCGGTGCGAACTCAGCAATTTTCACACCTTGCGCGGCCAGCAAGGGCGCCCATGCCCCATCCGAGCCCAAGCGCGACCAACTGGCGCCCCCCATCGCAAGCACAGTGACGTCAGCAGCGACACGGTGCCGTCCTTCAGGCGTTTCAAAAGCCAAATCGGCACCATCCCATCCGACCCAACGGCACCGCGGTTGCAATCGAACACCCAACCGGTCCAAGCGGGACAACCACGCTCGCAAAAGGGGAGATGCCTTCATTGCAACCGGAAACACCCGCCCGGTGGACCCGGTAAATAATTCCTGCCCCAATCTCCGCGCCCAATCCTGAACCGCCTGAGAATCCATTTCCGAAACAATCGGGCGTAGCCAATCGGCAGCATCACCATAAGCGCTGATTAGGTCAGAGAAAGCTTCGTCTTTGGTTAGGTTTAGACCGGACTTGCCCGCCATAAGGAGCTTTCGTGCGGCCGAGGGTTTTGCTTCTGCAACAAAAACCGAATGACCGGCGATAGCCAGTTCGTCGGCAGCCATCAGTCCCGCCGGTCCCGCGCCGATCACAACGGCCTTTGCCATCCGATTTCCTCTTATCCGTCGTAGCACCCGCTGACTGATCCGACCTTTGTGCTCGGCACATTCCATTGACGGTATAGTGCGCACCGTCCCGGTTAGACCTCGGACCGCCAGGCTTTATCCATCCTTCTATAGGACCCAAATGAGTATATTGCGATTGCGAATTCGCCCGACCGAAGCGAAATTGACATACCATTGCCTTTCCTATCATGAACGACAATCGCATGCCCTTGCCCGGTTCCGGCAAACCTAGTACAGCCAGCAAATGCTCGACGAACCCGATGATATCCACCCGCTTTTTACCGGCGCGCCCTCGACCACCGAGTACAAGAAGCTGCGCAAACGCATCGTGCGTCAAACACGCGAAGCGATCGAGCATTATGGCATGGTGGATCGCGGTGCCAAATGGCTGGTATGCCTGTCGGGCGGCAAGGACAGCTATACCTTGTTGGCAGTATTGCACGAATTGCAATGGCGCGGGCTGCTTCCGGTCGAGCTGTTGGCCTGCAATCTGGATCAGGGACAGCCGGGTTTTCCCGCAACTGTACTGCCCAAGTTTCTGGAACGCATGGGCGTACCCCACCGCATCGAGTATCAGGATACCTATTCGGTGGTGGTCGACAAAGTTCCGCAAGGGCGAACCTATTGCGCCCTTTGCTCAAGGCTGAGACGTGGAAACCTGTACCGGATTGCACGTGAGGAGGGGTGTTCGGCGGTCGTTCTTGGCCATCACCGCGATGACATTCTGGAAACATTCTTCATGAACTTGTTCCACGGCGGGCGCTTGGCGACAATGCCTCCGAAGCTGGTCAATGAAGAAGGCGACCTGTTCGTCTATCGTCCGCTAGCCCATGTCGCCGAGACAGATTGCGAGAAATTTGCGACCCAGATGAATTATCCCATCATTCCCTGCGACCTGTGCGGCAGTCAGGATGGATTGCAGCGTCAACAGGTCAAACAGATCCTGGACCAGTGGGAGAAGAACACCCCGGGACGCCGGCAGGTCATGTTCCGAGCACTCACCAACATCCGTCCTTCGCATATGCTGGATCCGAAACTGTTCGATTTTCAAGGGCTTGTGGCTCAGGTTGGAAAAAAATCTGAGGATCCAGACGAAATTCCGTTACTGCGTTAACGTCTCACTTAGAGAGGTTTCCTAGGTTCAGTCAGAGCGTACGATGCTCTAACACGAGGCCAAGGAAACGATGCAGATACATTCTTTGCTCACTCGGTTATGTGGTCGAGCTCTTGCAGTGCTGAACGGACCGGCCATTCTCGCTTTTCTACCCGCGATCACTCTGGGTGCATTCTGGCTAGGCGGCGAAGGCGCGCTGCTCCTGACCTCTCTTGGCTTGCCGCTAGTATTCGCGTTTGCGGGTGCACTGGGGCGTTGGCCCACCGAACAGAATCACTCACGCGACCGCGTGACCGGTCTTATTCAAAGGGATGAATTCCAAATCAAGGCCGCAGAGTTACTCGCAGGCCTGCGGGCCAGCGGGCAGGAATCGGCGTGTTTCATAATCGTTCTGGACGACCTCGATCGAATCGAAGAACGGCACGGCACATTGGCCGTCGACACCATCGTCCAACGCAGTGGTGAACGCATTTTGGCAACGGTTCGCAGTCAGGATATCGTCGCCCGCCTCGGGAACGCCAAATTTGCTGTCTGTGTATCACCTGTAAGTCAGCTGGATCTGGAACACTGCATACAATTGGCGGGGCGCATTCAAAGCGGGATCGAAGACCCGATATCGCTGGACGGAACAACCATCTATGTCTCATGCTCCCTTGGTTTCTGCCTCGATCGGCGCGCACTAGGTCACGGCGCGCAAGAATGGATCGGCGCCGCGATAGCGGCTTCGAACGAAGCCAGACAAAATGGCCCTTCGTCAATCCGCGCCTACACTTCCGACACACGTAACAGGATAACCACCCGGGCGGATCTGCGGCGGGATATTCAGCACGCCCTGAATTGCAACCAGATCGTTCCGTGGTTTCAACCACAAATCTCGACGAACACAGGCAAACTGACCGGATTCGAGGCTTTGGCCCGGTGGGAACATCCGAACCGCGGCATTCTTGGCCCCGGTGCCTTTCTTGCCGTCGCCGAAGAGGCGGGTTTGATGGAACGCCTCGGGCAGAACATCCTGCGTGGTGCCCTTGCCGCACTGGTCGCCTGGGACAAAGCCGGGGCAGACGTGCCGCGTATCACGGTCAATTTCTCGTCAGACGAGTTGCACAACCCGGGTTTGGTGGACAGGATTCGGTGGGATCTGGATCAGTTCGATCTGACGCCAGGTCGGCTAACCGTAGAAGTTCTTGAAACAGTGATTAGCAAGACACCAGGAGACATCGTGGCGCGCAACATTGCAGAGTTGCACAATCTGGGTTGCTGGATCGACCTGGATGACTTCGGAACCGGGCATGCCTCGGTCGCTTCTCTGAAACGCTTCAATATCTCACGGATCAAGATCGATCGTTCCTTTGTAACTCGTGTTGATCGTGACCCTGCGCAGCGGCAGCTTTTGACTGCGGTTCTCTCACTTGCCGAACGGCTGAATCTTGAAACGCTGGGAGAAGGCGTCGAGACTGCGGGAGAACATTCAGTGCTCGCGCAGTTGGGGTGCGGCCACGTTCAGGGGTTCGAGATCGGGCGCCCCATGCCGTTTGGGCAGACGTTGGATTGGTTGTCCGTTCACAACACTAAACTGCAGGAGACACCGAAAATTGGGCGCGATACCGGGTGATTCTTTCACATTCCGTGTCCTTTACGGCGGATTACCGGTGACTTTCAGGGCGAATCTGCTTGACCTTTTGGGCTGCACTCTGTTGAACCCACCGGTGTCAATCAAAGCACAAGGTGGCTGTCCCAGATGGACGATCAGAACAAGAACCTTATCCTCGCAACCGTGCTCAGCTTTCTAGTGATCCTTGTGTGGTTCGTGCTGTTCCCTCCTCCGGAACCCGAAACTCCCACCAATGAGACCGCTATAAGCACGATCGAAAGCGATGGCGTTCAAACTCCAAGTGCCGTCAGCACGGACGGGTCGGCGCCCGCGACCAACGTCACGGCCGAGGCCGAGCCCGAAGCAGAAGCACCGCAGGTCAAGATTGACACCCCACGCCTGACCGGCAGCCTGTCGCTGTCCGGCGGTCGGATCGACGAGCTGTCACTGAAGGATTACCGGGTCTCTCTGGCCAAGGACTCCCCGATCGTAGAACTGATGTCCCCAGTAGGAACGCAATCGGCCTATTATGCGCTCTATGGCTGGGCGCCGGGTGCAGGTGTTACCGGCACTGACTTACCCGGCCCCAATACCCTGTGGAGCTTGGAGAAGGGCGAAACGCTGAGCGCTGACAGCCCGGTTACGCTGATTTGGGACAATGGCCGGGGCCTGACCTTCCGTCGGACAATCTCGGTCGACGAAAACTACATGTTCACCGTGACCCAGTCCGTCGAAAACGCCTCACAGGCCGAAGTGGGCATGGCACCCTATGGTATTCTGGCCCGACACGGAACTGGCGAGGACGCCGACCTGCCCGGTTTGAAGAATTTCTTCATCCTACATGAAGGCGTCATCGGGATGACCGACGGAACGCTTTCGGAGATCAAATACAAGAACGTGCGCGATTTCGACGTTGATCCGAACGAACGCGCGCAGGCTGAGGTCTTCCAGGTCAAGGACAGCGGCTGGATCGGTTTTACCGATCACTATTGGATGACAACGCTGATCCCCGCTGAGGGTACGGCATTCAAAGCCGCCGCAAAATATGATGATCGCCGCAAGATCTACCAAACCGAAACCGTATTGCCGACCTTGACAGTCGCCCCCGGCGGTTCTGTCGAGGTCACCACGCGGCTGTTCGCCGGAGCAAAAGAATGGGAAACCATTCGCGAATACCAGGCCCAGGGCGTTCAGAAATTTATCGACAGCATCGATTGGGGCTGGTTCTTTTTCCTGACCAAGCCGATCTTCTGGCTGCTTCACAACATCAACCAGCTGATCGGCAACATGGGCTGGTCAATCATCGGTCTGACCCTGATCATCAAGGCAATCGTGTTCCCGCTGGCGCTGAAATCCTATGTGTCGATGGCCAAGATGAAGGAATTGCAGCCGCAGATGGAAGCCCTGAAAGAAGCCGCTGGCGACGACCGCCAAAAGCTTCAGCAGGGAATGATGGAGCTCTACAAGAAGGAAAAGGTTAACCCTGCCGCGGGCTGTCTTCCGATTCTACTGCAGATCCCGATCTTTTTCTCGCTCTACAAGGTGATTTTTGTCACCATCGAACTGCGTCAGGCCCCCTGGTTCGGCCCGTTCCAGGATCTGAGCGCGCCGGACCCGACCTCGATCATGAATTTCTTCGGTTGGCTGCCTTGGGCCGGCCCCGAGCCAGGAACGCTGATGGCAACCATTCTGATTGGAATCCTGCCACTGCTTCTGGGTATCTCGATGTGGGTACAACAAAAGCTGAACCCGGCGCCAACCGATCCAACGCAGGCGATGATCTTTGCCTGGATGCCATGGGTCTTCATGTTCATGCTGGGTAGTTTCGCCAGCGGACTCGTGGTGTACTGGATCGCGAACAACACGATCACATTCACGCAGCAATACATCATTATGCGCAGTCACGGCTATACCCCCGACGTGTTTGGCAACATTAGATCCAGCTTCAAGAAAACGCCGAAAACGGATAAAAAATGAGTGGAGTCGTCACCAGCCTCTGGCGGCATCCAATCAAAAGTCATGGCCGCGAAGCTTTGAAAGACGTGACATTGACCCCCGGGCAGACCATGCCCGGGGATCGTGTTTGGGCCGTTGCCCACGAGATGTCAAAAGCGGACGGCACCACATGGGCACCTTGCGTGAATTTCAGTCGGGTCGCAAAAGTTCCTGCACTAATGGCCATAACCGCCCGCTTGGAAGGCGACCGGGTTACTTTGAGCCACCCACAACGACCGGATTTGACCTTTGCGCCCGACGTCGAGGCGGACGTATTTCTGGATTGGGTGCGCCCACTGATGCCCGAAAATCGAGCCGCGTCAGCCCGGATCATCCGCGCGCCGGGCCGCGGCATGACGGATAGTGATTTTCCCTCCGTTACCCTGTGCAACATGGCTTCGCATCAGGCGGTCGAGCAAAAGATGGGACGAGAACTGTCAATACTGCGTTGGCGCGGCAACATTTGGTTTGATGGGCTGGCCCCTTGGGAAGAGTTCGATTGGATCAACCGCAACATACAAATCGGGGATGCGGTTCTCCGCGTTCGGGAACGGACGGTGCGATGCCCATCGACAATGACCAACCCCGAAACAGGTGTTCACGATGCGGACCCGCTAAAAACACTCGAAACCTGGGGGCATCGTGATTTCAGTGTTCGCGCCGAAGTCCTCAAAGGCGGCTCCATCCGTCTCAACGATAAGGTAGTGCCTCTGTGACCGCCCTTCCATTTCCCCTGGCTGAAGACCCTGACGCGCTGGCCCAAGAGGCCGGGCGAAAGCTCTTTGCCGGGCCGTCGGAATTCGTAAAGGGCGTGGTTGCCATGACTGGCCTGCCCGAACCTGACCGGCTGGAGGTCTGCTTCGCAGGCCGCTCGAATGTAGGCAAGTCGAGCCTGATAAATGCGCTCACAGGTACCAAGGGGCTGGCGCGGGCGTCGAACACGCCGGGACGTACTCAGGAAGTCAACTTTTTTGCCCAAGGCCCCGATCTGTATCTGGTCGACCTGCCTGGCTATGGCTACGCCAACGCACCGCTCAAGATAGTCGAGAAGTGGCAAAAGCTCCTGAAACAGTACCTTAGCGGGCGGCAAACGCTGAGACGGGCCTTTGTGCTGATTGACGCTCGCCACGGGGTGAAGCCGGTCGATGACGAGATCATGAAACTGCTCGACACAAGCGCCGTCACCTTTCAATGCGTGCTGACCAAGGCGGACAAGGTTAAGGCCAATGATCGTGACAAGGTTCTGTCACAGGTACGTTCCGCGCTGGCAAAGCACCCCGCCGCATTTCCCGAGATTGTCCTGACCTCGTCAGAGAAGGGAGATGGCATTGCGACCCTACGCTCAATCATCGCACATTTGGAATAACCACAGCGAATATTGGCAATCACAGGGTCTTGGCAGCCTGACCCAAAGGCCCTAACACGGTTCGTCAAAGGGACCTAAGCCATGAAGACACGAGACATGAACCGGGACTGGATCGCAACCGCCGCCACATTGAACAGCGCCTTGCCGTATCTGCAACGCTATGACGGAGCCATCGTCGTCATAAAGCTGGGTGGTCACGCCATGGGCAGCGACGAGGCCATGGAAAGCTTCGCCCGCGATGTGGTTTTGATGCGTCAGGTCGGAGTAAATCCGGTCATCGTGCACGGTGGCGGCCCGATGATCAACGCAATGCTGGACAAGCTGGATATCCAGTCCGAATTCGTAAATGGCAAGCGGGTCACCGATCAGGCTACCGTCGAAGTAGTGGAGATGGTGCTGTCCGGCGTGGTGAACAAGCGAATCGTGCAGGCGATCAATGCCCAGGGTGGTATGGCGGTCGGGCTATCGGGCAAGGATGCCAATCTGATGATATGCGACCAGACCGACAGCTCCTTGGGATTTGTCGGCACACCATCGCTGATGAATCCCAAATTGCTGCACAACCTTTTCGCCCATGACATCATTCCGGTGATCGCACCCCTGGGCGCAGGCCGAAACGGCGAAACTTTCAACGTCAACGGCGATACTGCGGCCGGGGCAATTGCTTCTGCTTTGAAAGCCGACCGCCTGTTGTTGCTGACTGATGTTTCGGGCGTCAAGAACGCCGCCGGAGAGGTGGTTACCGAACTGAAAGCCGGGCAGATTCGCGAGATGACGCGCGAGGGTACCATCGCAGGTGGCATGATCCCCAAAACGGAAACCGCGCTTGATGCATTGCACAGTGGCGTGAGAGCGGTGGTCATTTTGGACGGTCGCGCGCCAAACGCAGTCTTGCTGGAATTATTCACTGAACATGGCGCAGGGTCGTTGATTCGCCCGGATTGACGATTTCGTGACGGTTCCAAGCTTGCGCTTTTCGTTCACATGCTCAAGTGTGAATGTATGGAAAATGAAGCCGCCATTCGTCTGGGTGTTTTCCTGACCCTTTTTACCCTGTTCGCGGGCGCCGAAACGCTGGCGCCGCGTCGTGCAAGGCAATTGGCGCGATCTCGAAGATGGCTGACCAATCTGTCGATCACGGTGCTGAACAGCGTCCTGCTGCGCCTCATGGCCATCGGCATGCCGTTGCTGGCAGTTGGTGCTGCATTGGATGCCGACCGCAATGGCTGGGGCCTTTTCAATACTGTCAATTGGCCCGGATGGATCGAGGTCATAGTTTCGGTTCTAATACTGGACTTTGCGATATGGACGCAGCACCTGATCACGCACAAAGTTCCGGTCCTGTGGCGATTGCACCGGGTTCATCATGCCGACCGTGACATGGACGTGACTACTGCCATCCGTTTTCACCCGGTCGAGATTGCGCTTTCCATGCTCTTGAAGATCGGGCTGATCTACCTGCTGGGGCCCAGTGCACTGGCGGTGCTGATTTTTGAAATCCTGCTGAACGGGACGGCACTATTCAATCACTCGAACCTGAAACTTCCGCTTGCCGTTGACGCGGTTCTGCGTAGGGTTCTGGTTACGCCCGACATGCATCGTGTTCATCACTCGGTGCTGCGGGACGAGCACGACAGCAATTACGGATTTGCCCTGTCGATATGGGATCGGATGTTGGGAACATATGTGGCGCAGCCGAAACGCGGGCACGGCGCGATGACTGTCGGCCTGAAATGGCAGGACGACCGACCAGCACGACTGGGGTGGAGTCTTTGGCTGCCGTTTCGGAACAAGTGAGTTATTCCGAAATCGAAGCGGTTGCTCACACAGCTCGGCTGATCGTGATGGGTGCCCAGCATCCTTGCAGAAGCGAGGCCAAAGGTCTTGACTCGGGCACCCTGATCTTGCTGGGGACAGGACCTGAATTTTGGGACGTTTTTCAAGCTGCGCCCGAAGGGAAGGATGGCCACCCTGATCCGGTCGATCGCTGGTCGGCCCGCGTCATCGGCGACATGGCCGACAGCTTGGGCGCCGAAGCGCGATTTCCTTTTGGCGGCCCCCCTTACGAGCCATTCATTGATTGGGCGCTGAAATCCGGGCGGGCCTTTCAAAGCCCAGTTGGCGCTCTGGTGCATGACACGGTGGGCATGATGATCTCATATCGGGGGGCTCTTTGGTTTGACCGTGAACTCGCCATTCCCACGACATATGCGCCCTCGCCCTGTATTACATGTAGTGCCCCTTGCTCCACGTCCTGCCCGGTGGGTGCGTTGAATTCAGACACCTTCTACCAAGTGGATGCCTGTCACAGCTATCTCGACACCAAGGGCGGCCAAACCTGCATGACACAAGGTTGTACCGCCCGTCTGGCTTGCCCACTCAGTGCTGGGGCAGAACGAAATCCGGCGCAAACCGCACATCACATGCAGCATTTTCATCCCCGATGACCCGCACCTTGATCCTGACCCGACACGCCAAATCCAGCTGGGACGATCCGTTTCAGGAGGATTTCGACCGCCCTCTGAACAAACGCGGTCAAAAATCCGCAAAAGCGATAGGAACTTGGCTGCGAGACAAAGGCTGGCAGCCGGATCAGGTTCTCAGTTCATCTTCGCGACGCACCCGCGAAACCTGGAAGGAAATGGGTTTCGACACGCCCGAACCCGACTATACGGACGTGCTGTATCACGCATCGCCGCAACAGATATTTGACGTTCTGCGCGAAGCCAGCGGGCGGACAGTTCTGTTGCTGGGCCACAATCCTGGCATTGCCACATTCGCCAGGAGTGTTGTCGAGGAAGCGCCTGCTCATGCTCGATTCTTCGACTATCCTACATGCGCAACCACGACTATCGAGTTTCCAATCTGTAACTGGCACGATCTCGGCAAACGCACCGGCGAAGTGATGGATTTTGTCGTCCCACGCGACCTTCTGGAATGAGAAAGGCGGGGAAACCCCGCCCTCCCTTTTGTCGAAATAGAATGGGCTTCCCCAACCAAATATCAGTGACCCAAGATCTGGCTGAGAAACAGCTTGGTTCGGTCGCTCTTTGGGTTGTTGAAGAACTCTTCCGGTTCATTCTGTTCCACAATTTGACCTGCATCCATAAAGATCACACGGTTGGCGACCTGACGTGCAAAGCCCATCTCGTGCGTGACGCATAGCATGGTCATGCCTTCCTCGGCCAATTCGATCATGGTGTCGAGCACCTCTTTGATCATTTCCGGGTCCAGCGCCGAAGTGGGTTCGTCGAACAACATGATCCGCGGCATCATGCAGAGCGAACGGGCAATCGCCACACGTTGTTGCTGACCACCTGAAAGTTGACCGGGATACTTGTCCGCCTGTTCCGGGATCTTCACCTTTTCCAGAAAGTGCATTGCCCGTTCTTCGGCCTCTTTTTTGGGCGTCTTGCGCACCCAGATCGGGGCCAAAGTGCAGTTTTCCAGAATGCTCAGATGTGGAAACAGGTTGAAGTGCTGGAACACCATGCCAACTTCCGACCGGATCTTGTCGATGTTCTTGAGGTCGTTCGACAGTTCCGTTCCGTCCACCACGATCTTGCCCTGCTGGTGTTCTTCCAGCGCGTTCAGGCATCGGATCAGGGTGGATTTCCCGGACCCTGACGGACCCGCGATGACGATACGTTCGCCCTGATTGACCGTCAGATTGATGTCGCGCAGCACGTGAAAGGACCCGTACCACTTGTTCATATTGGTGATCTCGATAGCGACCTCGTCGCTGACCGTCATCTTTGAACGGTCGATTTCACGATCTACAGCAAGTTGAGACATTGGGCCCTCCTTAGCGATGGCCAGTGTGGAGCTTGCGCTCCAGATACATGGAATAGCGGGACATGGAGAAGCAGAAGACAAAGAACATCAAGGCGATGAAGCCATAAAGTTCCCATACGATGCCATTCCATTCAGTCGTCGCGCGTGTTGCGGTGCTGAGGCCCAGAGGGTCCAGAAGTCCGATGATCGAAACCAGCGTGGTGTCCTTGAACACCCCGATGAAAGTCGAAACGATACCCGGGATCGAGATCTTGAGTGCCTGAGGCATGATGATCAGACGCTGCGCCTGCCAATAGTTGAGGCCAAGCGAATCCGCGCCTTCATACTGGCCACGCGGCAGGGCAGCGAGACCACCCCGGATCACTTCGGCCATATAGGCCGAGGCGAACAGTGTCACCATGATCAGCACACGCAAGATGATGTCGAAATTCGTCCCCGGCGGTAGGAACAGGTTCAACAGTGTCGATGCCACGAACAACAACGTGATCAGAGGCACGCCCCGGATGAACTCGATAAAGCCCACACACAGGTATTTGACGATCATCAGATCAGATTGACGGCCCAACGCCAGAACAATGCCCAGCGGCAACGAACAACCAATGGCTACAACGCCGATGGTGATCGACAACATGAAGCCCCCGAATTTGCGGCTTTCCACGGGCTCAATGCCAATTGCAGCAATCGAGTTCATTGTTTCGACAAAATACCCGGAAACGACGACCCACCAGATCACGGCCGCCAACACCCCCAGGATGATGCCCAGTAGATTGCTGGTCGCCTTGCTAACGGCGGTATAGACGAACCAACCGATAACGAACCCAAGCAGGGCCGCCAGAGGCCCCCAGATCGTTCCACCCCACAAAAGCCAGGGGAAGATGAACGGGTAAAGCGCTGTGAAGATCAGCAGTTTCGACGGCACCTTGTCGGCAAACAGAACCGGCGCCAAAGCCACCCCCAACAGGACAAAAGTCGCAATTGGACGCCAATACAGCTCTGCCGGGTAGAAGCCAAAGATCAACTGGATCCAACGCTCATGGATCACACCCCAGCACGCGCCGGCGTAATGACCTTCACGGCCCAGATTATGCAGGATTTCCCGACACTCCGACAACGAACCAGCATCCCAAGTCGGAGAGAGAATCCACGGAACCAGCCCTGCAAGGATCTTATAGACGAAGAAGATCGCCAAAATGGTCAGGATCGAGTTGAACCAGTTAGAAAACAGGTTGTGGCGCATCCAGCCGAGGGCGCCTACTTCAGACGCGGGTGGCTCCTTTTCGGGGAGCATTTCAGTTCGGACAAAACCTATGTCAGACATCTCAACGCTCCTTCAACTTTACGGATTCGTTGTACCAGTTCATAACCGCCGAAATGCTCAGCGAAATGGTCAGGTACACCAGCATCAACAGCAGAACGCATTCCAGTTCACGTCCAGTCTGGTTCATTGTGATGCCGCCCAGCGTCCCGGTGATGTCCATGTAGCCCACGGCGATCGCCAACGAGGAGTTCTTGGTGAGGTTGAGATAATTCGAGATCAGCGGAGGGATAATCACCCGCAATGCCTGCGGCAGGATTACCAGGCTCATGATCTTGTTTGAACGCAGACCCAGCGCGGCTGCGGCCTCGGTTTGGCCCTTGGATATGGCCATGATGCCTGCTCGCACGATCTCTGCAATGAACGCGGCCGTATAGAGCGACAGCGCCAGCCACAGGGCGATCAGCGAGTTCCGCAGGTGTGTCCCACCCATGAAGTTGAAGCCCTTGAGTTCGGGATACCCCAGATGAAATCCCAGCAGATACAAAAGGATTGCCAGCGGCACTAGAACTACGCCTAGTCGCTGCCACCATGTCACCGGACGGTCGCCGGTGGCCTCCTGAATGCGGTCTGCGCGATGCTTGAGCCAGTTTGAAACCCAAAAACCAGCGCCAAGAACGATGAGAACCGCGATCAGATCGAGGCTGACATCAAACCGGAGGCTGGATTCACCAAACAGATGGACATCTCCCAAACTGTTGGAAAACAGGAAATCTGGGACATACACACCGCGGTTGGTAACCGCCACGCTGTCGCTAAGCATCATCGTGGCCTCGGGATTCTCTCCACGGAAGGCTCGCGGCGATGGAAGTGTTTCGATCAGGACCGCCATGATGAAAACGATCCACAACAGTACTGGGACGTTGCGGAACATCTCGACATAAACTGTCATCAAGCGTGCAACGATCCAGTTATGGGACAGGCGCAGAACGCCAATGATCACCCCCAGTACGGTCGCGGTGATACACCCCAATACCGCTACGACCAGTGTGTTGAGCAAACCGACAAAAGCCGCCCTTAGGTGTGTGTCGCGCGAAGTGTAGTCCAGCAGGCGTTGATTGATGTCATAGCTGGCCGGTTCCGCGAAGAAGCCGAATTCGACCGGTTTTCCCAGCTCTGCCAAGTTGTTGATAGTATTGGAAATGATCCAGGCTGCCAAAAGCATGAAACCGATCAGCGCGATAACTTGGATTGTCGCAGAACGGTACCGCGTATCGTAAAGGAGCATGGACAGCCGGAACTGCTCCTTTGGCGGGTCAGTGAGAGTCGTCATGACCTATGTAATCCCCGTGACATCCCGGTTTTTTTGTCGGGCAGGGTTCTTCCCTGCTCCCCATCGCCGGGTCTGTTGTTTTTTATGGGTGCAAAAAAGGGCGCAGGTTGTCCTGCGCCCTTTCAGCGTGACACTTAACGGAACGGCGGCGAGTACAGCAGACCGCCTTTGGTCCACTGGTCGTTCAGACCACGCGCCAAACCGATCGGAGTGCTTTCACCGATGTTCTGGGCAAAGATTTCGCCATAGTTTCCGGCAACCGCAATTGCGCGTTTGGCCCATTCGGCATCCAGACCCAGCATTTCGCCCAAGGTGCCTTCGGTACCCAGCAGGCGGTTGATTTCCGGATTGTCAGTTCCGGCAGTCATCTCGTCAAGGTTGGCCGAGGTCACACCCAGTTCTTCTGCCGAGATCAATGCGTTGAGGGTCCAGCGAACCACGTCACCCCACTCGTGATCACCGTGGCGGACCAGCGGCCCCAGCGGCTCTTTCGAGATGATTTCCGGCAGGATCACGTGATCGCCCGGGTTTTCGAAAGTGGCGCGGGTGGCTGCCAAGCCAGACGCGTCGGTGGTGTAGGCATCACAGGCGCCCGCCAGATACTGTTGCTGGCCTTCCGCGTTGGTTTCGATCGGAACCGGCTCATAGCTGATGTTGTTCGAGCGGAAGAAATCCGCCAGGTTCAGCTCGGTTGTGGTGCCGGTCTGGATACAAACGGTCGCCCCGTCCAGTTCCTTGGCCGAGCTTACGCCCAGCGCTTTAGGCACAATAAAGCCTTGACCGTCATAATAGTTGATCCCGGTGAATTCGAACTTGAGGTCGACGTCACGGCTGAAGGTCCAAGTGGTGTTGCGCGCCAGCATGTCGATTTCGCCCGATGCCAGGGCGGTAAAGCGGGTTTTACCAGTGGTCGGCACGAATTCAACGGCATTGGCATCGCCGAGTACTGCGGCTGCCACAGCGCGGCACACGGCCACGTCAAAGCCTTTCCACTCCCCATTTGCATCAGGCGCTGCAAAGCCAACGAGACCGGTGGTCACACCGCAGTTCAGCTTGCCACGCGCCTTGACGTCGTCCATGGTTCCTGCCGCTGCGGCACCTGCAGCCAGACCGGCAACCGTAGCCGCGCCCAAAATTACGGATTTTTTCATATTTACCTCTTCCTGATTTTCCACCCCTTACCGAGGCGGTTCAACCGGCAATCCCATTTGCCGGAAAGGTTACCCAAAAGGTCTCTCCCCTTTAGTGGGCTCAAGTTTGGTCCCATTCGTCAAGAAACGTCAAGACCAGTATATGGGAAATCGATAACGCTTTGGTATCGATTGACCTTGGGTCAATCAGTTTTGGCAGAAAGCTTCCACCTATTCTGCGAGATCATAGAACCGCTTAGCGTGCAAAAACGCCAAGCGCTTTACTTCCGCGTGTTTCAGCGCTTCCTCGTCGGGACCCCACTGCTCTTCCTGCCAAAGTTCATCCAAACGCGAAATGCGCCAAATCTCATCCGGATCGCGCCAATTCCGGGCAGCTGCAAACCCGAGAATCAGCGAACCTGAAAGGCTCACAAGATCGTGAAACGCTGCTAACTGAAAGTCGTTCATCCGATGAACTTTTTCACCGAGCCCCTTTAGCCCAGCAACAGATTGTGGCTGGTGAACGACACCGACAACCGGCACAAGTCTCACACCGAGATCACTTTTTGCCCAATCGAGCGCCGGGTCCCACTGTGCAGCCTGCCTTGCGACCAGAGATTCGGGTTGGTCTGCCCGATAACATAGCAAATCCGAATCGCCATAGGCGGCCAACATGTCCGCAACCTCGGCATGTTGATGATGCACCTTATCGATTGCCGCATTGGCCGAACGCGTAAACGGCATCGTGTTTGGATCGACCACGGTTTCCTGTTCATCCCACTCCCTGGCCACTTCACTGGCCATGCCTGCAGTTGGCATTACCAGCCCAGCTTTGGCCGGAGTTTTCACCCGCCGACCGTCGAGTTCGACTGTAAATCCGCCTTCGACCTCAACTACGGCGCTTTCTTTCCAAAACCGCTTCGGTTTCCAATCGCTCATGTATTCAGTTCCAGATATTTCCCAGGGCAGAGGGGAGTTGATCAAAACCATCGATGACTTGATTAGCTTGTGACAGGGTTGATCTGTCGTGATACCCCCAGCTTACACCAACCCCTGCAACATTTGCCGCCCGGGCCATCTCCATATCGAAACTGGTGTCGCCGATCATGACCGTCGAGGCGGCATCGACGCCCGTTTCCCGCCGTGCAGTGTCGATCATCGAAGGATGAGGTTTCGACGGATGGTGATCTGCGACCTGACGGGTGACGAAAAAGCTATTCAGCCCATGCGCTTCCAGCAACACGTCCAATCCTCGTTGGGATTTCCCTGTCGCCACGCCAAGCAGAAACTCGGGGACCGAGTGCAGCGCTTGCAAAGCGTCAACCGCGCCGGGATAGAGCGGCGAGCTTGCTGCACCCTGCGCAAGGCGATGCGCGTGATAGGCCTCTTTGTAGCCTTCGACAAGGTTGTGCCAAATCTTGTCAGAGTACTCCGGCGCCAGACGCGCCATGGCTTGCGGCAG
>NZ_JBXWQW010000057.1:0-24345 GCF_059612585.1 Ruegeria sp. YKSF57
GGCACCTGCCGACACGGTCGGTCGGGTGCAGTTCGAGATCACCCCATGGGAGGACCGCCCGAAGGTGGCCGAACCGATGCTGGGCGGCCTGATGTCGCGCGAGGTTGTCGCGCCGGACTATGCCGGCAACACGGTGATCGAACAGCTGAACACGGAGTTGGCCAAGCTGCCCGGTTTCGAGGTCGAGATTGAGGTTTTGGGCCGCGGCCCGGCCTCGGCCAAGCCGGTGCACTTGCGTATCAAGGGCGATGGCTGGGAGGATCTGACCGCCGCCACGCTGGCCGCACGGGAAAAATTCGAGACCACCCCCGGCCTGATCCGGATCGAGGACAACCTGCCCCTGCCCGGCATCGACTGGCAGATCGACGTTGACGTGGCCAAGGCGGGCCGGTTCGGCGCCGATGTGGCCACCGTCGGCGCGATGGTGCAGCTGGTGACGCGGGGCATCCTGTTGGGCGAAATGCGGCCCGAGAGCAATGACGAGGAAATCGAAATCCGCGTGCGCCTGCCGGAAGAGGACCGGGTGCTGTCGACGCTGGACACACTCAAGGTACGCACGCCCGACGGGCTGGTGCCGCTGTCGAACTTTATCACCCGCAAGCCGGTCGACAAGCTGGCCCAGATCAACCGGGTGGACCAACAGCGTTATTACGACGTCAAGTCCGATGTCGAAAGCGGGCTGATCAAGGTTGTGGCAACGGATACGGACGGGTCGGAACAGACCCTCGCCATCGTGCGCGAAATCGAAGAGGGAACCTCCGCGCAGGACGTGACGGTCGAAAGGGCCGACGGCAAGACCTATGCGCTGGTTCGACTGTTCGACGTCGAAAACGCGGGCATCCTGCAGGACCGGATAGATGCCGAAGAGGCGCGATTTGCGCCGATCAACCCGAATGAACGTATCGTGGCGCTGACCGAATGGCTGAACACCAGCCCCTTCCCCAACAGCATCAGCTGGGAATGGACCGGCGATCAGGAGGATCAGGCGGAAAGCCAGGAGTTTCTGTCCAAGGCATTCCTGGCGGCGCTGGGGCTGATGTTCGTGATCCTGCTGGCGCAGTTCAACAGCTTTTACAATTCGGTTCTGGTGCTGCTGGCGGTGGTGCTGTCCACCACGGGCGTTCTGGTGGGCATGCTGGTGATGGACCAGCCGTTTTCGATCATCATGACCGGAACCGGGATCGTGGCGCTGGCCGGTATCGTGGTGAACAACAATATCGTGCTGATCGACACCTATCAGGAATACAGCGCCTATATGCCCAAGATCGAGGCCATCGTACGCACAGCCGAGGCGCGTATCCGCCCCGTTCTGCTGACCACGCTGACCACGATGGCGGGCCTGACGCCGATGATGTTCGGCCTGTCGCTGGATTTCATCAATGGCGGCTATTCGATCGACAGCCCCACGGCGCTGTGGTGGAAGCAGCTGGCCACGGCGGTTGTGTTCGGGTTGGGCATTGCCACCGTTCTGACGCTGATCGTCACCCCGTCGTTCCTGGCGCTGCGGGTGTGGGTCACGACCTATGCGATCTGGCTGGGCCGCGCGCTGGCGCGTCTGACCGCCGGCCGGTCCAGCCGTATCGCGCAGGACATGGCCCTGGGCCGCGCGGCGAGCGGAATGCAGGCAACCGAGGTGATCTGGGAGGATAGTACGGCGCCGGAGATCCGCGATGGGAGCCCGAAAGACCCGGAAAGCACGCAGCCGCCAACACCTCCGCTCAAGGCGGCGGAGTAACGGCCAGGGGCCAAAGCCCATTTTTCCCGGCGAAAACCTGCGCCGGGAAATGCTTTCAGACCGGCAATTGGATAGAAAGCACAAATTCTTCAACGCCGGACAGCATGAGTTCCACGGAAACTGCGGCCAACAGAATTCCGAGGACGTTTGTGCCGATCTGAATTGTCGTGTTGTTCAGGTATCGCGTCACGACACCTGCAAAAATCATGGATAGCCAGTACTGAAGCGCGGTGACGACCGCAACGGCGCAGATCGCGGCGAAATCGGAAAGCGTTGTCAGCTCGCTGCTGAAAACGATGGCCGTCGTGAACAGTCCGGGTCCGGCAAGAACGGGGATCGTCAACGGGTAGACGCCGATATCCTTCTTTGGCGGCACGGGCATGTCTTGCGACGACTGGGCGGGGTCTTCGTTCTTGTCCGGGTTCAGAAAGAGCATCTTGAATGCAAGACCCAGAATAATCAGTCCTCCGGCAATTTTGAAGGACGGTAGATTGATGCCAAAAATCAGGAGGACCTGATCTCCGACTATCACGGTCAGCATCAGCACGCAGAACATCGTTGCGGCTGCGATGAGCGAGGTTCGCAGGCGCTCTGCGTTGTTGAAGCCTTGTGTCATGGCGACAAAGACGGGGACTGTATAGAGCGGATTGACGAACGCAAAGAGCGCAAGCGAGAAATCGATAAACAAGTCCTGATTGAACATTTGCCCTCCCCAAGGTTGACGGCTTGATCGTTTCATTCCCGCCCGAAACAGACTCTGGCTGTTGATGTGACGCGAAGAAAACTCAGAGCCGCGTCCAGGACTGGTGGCCGCAGATGTGGTGGGCGCAGCCCCTGACCTTGAGGGTGTTTCCCTTGAGCGTCATCTGGGGCACCGCCTGAACGTTGACCAGCGGCACCCAGAAAGTACCGCCGCCGTATTTCCCGCCGCCTTCGCTGGTGACCCCCCAGAACAGCCGCTTGCCGATATTGGGGGTTTGGACTTTCTTTCCCGACGGATCATAGGCCGAAAGGATCTGACCGCAGAACTTGTCACCACAGGCGGATATCCGGATGTGCGATGTCAGGTTCTTGCGGTCTGGCTGCGTTTTCCAGACGCCGATGATCGGATCGGCGTATACAACGGCTGGGAGCAAGAACGGGCTTGCGGAAAGGGTGGCCAGGGTCAGGGTCATTCGCAGGTATCGATACATGATGAGACCTCCGGAATCAGGGCCCCATCATATCATTTCCCTTGCGCCCGACAAAGCTGTCAGGCGGCGTCGGCATCCGCCTGCTGGCGGCTCCAGAGCTGGGCATAGCGGCCGTCGCGCGATAGCAATTCGTCATGCGTGCCCTGCTCGACTATCTCACCGCGTTCCAGCACCACGATGCGGTCGGCCTCGGCAATGGTGGACAGGCGGTGGGCGATGGTGATCACCGTGCGCCCCTCGCCCGCGCGGGCCAGAGCGCCCTTGATTTCCTGCTCGGTCTCGGTGTCGAGCGCCGACGTCGCCTCGTCCAGGAGCAGGATCGGCGGGTTCTTGAGCAGGGTTCGGGCAATGCCCACGCGCTGTTTTTCACCGCCTGACAGTTTCAGGCCGCGTTCGCCAACGCGGGTGTCATAGCCTTCGGGCAACGTCACGATGAAATCGTGGATTTGCGCGGCGCGCGCGGCCTCTTCCACTTCGGCCTGGCTGGCCCCGTCGCGGCCATAGGCGATGTTGTAGCGAATGGTGTCGTTGAACAGCACCGTGTCCTGCGGCACCACTCCGATGGCGGCGTGCAGGCTGGATTGCGACACGTCGCGCACATCCTGTCCGTCGATCCTGAGCGCCCCGACGGTGACGTCGTAGAACCGGAACAGAAGCCGCCCGATGGTCGATTTGCCCGAGCCGGTGGCGCCGACGATGGCGACGGTCTGTCCTGCCGGGACAGTCAGGGAAATGCCCTTGAGGATCTCGCGATCGGGGTCGTAACCGAAATGGACCTTGTCGAGCGTCACCTCGCCGCCATTGACCCTGAGCGCAGGCGCGTCGGGTTTTTCGGTGACTTCCGAGGGCTGTTCCAGAAGCTGGAACATCTGGCCCATGTCCACCAGCGCCTGACGGATTTCGCGGTAAACCGTGCCAAGGAAGTTGAGCGGCACCGTGATCTGGATCATGTACGCGTTGACCATGACGAAATCGCCCACCGTCAGCGTGCCGTTCTGTACACCGAGAGCCGCCAGAACCATCACCCCGATCAGGCCGCAGGTGATCAGGAAGGATTGGCCGAAATTCAGGAGAGCCAGCGAATAGGCCGTTTTCAGCGCCGCCTGCGCATAGGCCTTCATCGATACGTCGTAACGTTGAGCTTCGCGGTCTTCGGCGTTGAAATATTTGACGGTTTCGAAGTTCAACAGGCTGTCGATGGCGCGCTGGTTGGCCTCGGTATCCTGATCGTTCATCTCGCGGCGCAGCTTGACCCGCCATTCGGTCACCGCAAAGGTGAACCAGATGTAAAGCGCGATGGTGACGGCGACGACGACCAGATACCAGACATCGAAAAGCCACATCAGGATGATGGCGACCAGCAGCAGTTCCAGGATCAGCGGCCCGATGGAGAACAGCAGAAAGCGCAGCAGGAATTCGACGCCCTTCACCCCGCGCTCGATGATGCGGCTGAGACCGCCGGTGCGGCGGGTGATGTGATAGCGCATCGACAGGCGGTGAATATGCTGGAAGGTCTCAAGCGCCAGCGCCCGCAACGCCCGCTGTCCGACCGGTGCAAACAAAGCGTCGCGCAGTTGCTGGAACCCGACCGTCAGCATCCGAGCAACGCCATAAGCCACGGTCAGCCCGACCGCGCCCAGCAGCATCGGCGGCGCGCCGTCCTTGGCCAGACTATCCACCGCGCCCTTGTAGAGGATCGGCGTATAGACGGCGATCAGCTTGGCCAGCACGAGCATAGCCATCGCCAGGATGACACGTTTCTTCACCCACGGCTCGTCCTCTGGCCACAGGTATGGGGCCACCTTTCGGATCGTGCGCCAGCCCGAGGTGCGGTCATCCTCGGGCGGCATGTCGTCGGAATGCAAAGGGGCCAGACGTCTCATCGCGTACCTTGATTGCGGTCAGAGATAGCCCTTGGCCCGGGAAAGGCCAGAGGCAGGGATCATTCGGGGATAGTGAAGACCTGCCCCGGGTAGATCAGATCCGGGTCGCGGATCGACTCGCGGTTGGCGTCGAACACCCGTACGTACAAAAATCCGTCGCCATAACGTTCGCGCGAAATGGCCCAGAGCGTGTCGCCCTTTTGCACGGTCACGGCACGAATTGCCGGCGCAGGGGTTGGGGCTGGCACCGGCGATTCAGTCTCTGCGATTGCCGCAGGCGCTGTTTCTGCAGTTGTGGTCGTGGCGGGTGCCTCGGTGGACGTGTCGGAGGTGGACGCTTCGGCGGTAACAACCGGAGTTGCTGGTTGCAGAACCTCAAGTGACTCCCGTTTGAACGGGGTTTCAAGGCGGCTGAGAACGGTGCCGTCGCCGCCGATCTCATCCAGCCGCAGGGTATAGATACCGGGTTCGATGCCTTCGATCTCTCCGCGCCATCTGCCCTGATCGCTGGTCGGCATGTCGGTGATCGCGCGATTGTCGAGGTAAAGGCGGATCACGGCGCGCGGCTGGGCGCGGCCCGAAAGCTGTACATCGCCGCTCTCGGAATAGCCGATCGTGTCAAGCGTGACCTGCCCTGTTGGCACGTCCGCCTGTTTGGCCGGGGATTGAACCAGTTCGACGCCGTCTTCTCCGGAGCGGAGAATGGCAACCTGGCCCGTGCTTTCGGGGGCGGGTGTTTCGGTGGTTTCGGGCTGAGGGAGCTGTTCGGCGCTGGCAGTTTCGGCGGTTTCCGCCGGTTGGACGGTTTCGGCGGTTTCCGTGTTGGTCGAAGCGTCTGCGGTGTCATCGATTGCGGCCGCTTCGGTGCCCTGCTCTTGCGAGCCCGTGTCTGTATCGGCCTGTGCGACTTGCGCCGCTGGTTCTTGCGCCGGGCTATCCTGCGGATCGGCGGACGCGGTTTCCTGCGCAGGTTCGGCGGCGGGTTCCGGCGCAATGCTCTCGGCGCTCGCAACCTGTTCCGGCTGGGGCTCCGGTTCTGGCAGAGCGGCAATCAGATAGTCGTCGGAGAGTTGTTTCTGCCCATCAAGTTCGCCTTCGAGTACCAACCCGCGGGCGGCATCGCTGAAGGGAAGTGACAGGAACTCGGCAAAACTGCCGCTGTTGTCGACGACAAAGTCGTGCACTTTCGCACCATCCAGCAGAACCGTGATGGAACTGCCCGGAACCGCGCTGCCGGACAGCAAGGCATTGCCGTCTTTTTCGACATAGATCTGATCGAGCACGGGGGCGGGGTGTTCGGAAGGGGACGGTTCCTTGGCCGCGGCGTGTTCTTCGGCCTCTTCGGTTGCGGACTGCGGGTCCGTGTTGCCCTCTTGCGCAGGTTCCGCCGTATCCTGTGGCTGCGGTTCGGACTGCGCCGCCTGCTCTGCCGGTTCCGGCACAGGCTCGGGTGATGTCCCGAAAATCCCGGTGTAATACAGAACTCCTGCCCCGATCAGGGCAACACCCCCGGCGAGCAGCCCCCAGGTGAAACTCCCGCTTCCCGACTTCGCAGCCATTTCAGTCCTTTCAATCCGTGGCGTGTGCCATCCCCAGGCCGGCATCCGCGCCACGCAGTTGAGCCAGCTTACCAATCCCGCTATCACGGGTCAAAAGCTCTGACACAAGCCCGGAAAGGCCGTTTCATGTCCCAGAAATCCGTCTGTGTGTATTGCGGGTCACGCAATGGTGCAATCCCTGCCTATTCGGACGCGGCAAGGGCGTTTGGCCAGATGCTGGCCGTTCAGGGCTGGCGGCTGGTTTATGGCGCCGGAGATGTGGGTCTGATGGGCGAAGTTGCGCGCGCGGCCCAGGCGGCGGGTGGTGTGACTTTCGGCGTAATCCCGGTTCATCTGGTGCGCCGTGAGGTCGGCAAGACAGATCTGACCCATTTCGTCATCACCGAGACGATGCACGAGCGCAAGAAGGTGATGATCATGAACGCCGATGCGGTCGTGGTTTTGCCGGGCGGACCGGGGTCTTTGGACGAGTTGTTCGAAGCGCTGACATGGCGGCAGCTGGGACTGCACGACAAACCGATCCTGATTCTGAATGTCGATGGCTATTGGGACAAGCTGCGCGAGCTTCTGGATCAGGTGATCGCTCAGGGTTTTGCCGACCCGTCGCTGGGGGAGTTCCTGATCTGGGCGGACACACCAAGCGCCGCCATGGATGCCCTGCGCGCGGCCCTGTCCTGAGCGAGCGCCGAGACCGAAAAGATCGCGACCGCCGTCCAGATCAGCGCAAATGCGACCTGGTGCCAGAAGGTGAAGGGCTCGCCAAAAACCAAGACGGCGCAGAAGAATTGCAGGGTCGGGTTGAGGTATTGCATCACGCCCACGGTGGACAGGCGGACGCGGCGGGCCGCATAGCTGAACAGGATCAGGGGCATCGCCGTCAGCGGGCCGGCGAGTATAAGCAGCAGGCTGGTGCGCCAGTCACTGGCGAAATGCCCCTGCCCCATGCCGTGATACCAGGCCAGAACCGCCAGCCAGAACGGCAGGTAGATCAGGATCTCGCAGGTAACGGACACGACTGGCCCCAGCGCCAGTTTCTTTTTCACTGCCCCATAGACGGCAAAGGTCGAGGACAGGATCAACGATATCCACGGCGCCACGCCAAGGCCGACGGTCAGCACGATGACCGCCAGGGCGGCAAGCGCGATGGCGCCCCATTGCGCGATACCAAGCCGTTCGCCGAACCAGAACCAGCCGATCAGCACCGTGATCAGCGGAAAGATGTAATAGCCCAGCGACGCCTCGGTCGCCTTGCCGATCTGGATCGACAGGATGAACACGAACCAGTTGGCCGAGATCATCGCGGCCGCGAGGGCAATGACGGCCGTCTGCCTGCGCCCGGCAAAGGCCGAGGCAATCTCGTGCAACCGCCCCTGAAGCGCCAGCATTCCGGCGAAAAAGACGACGGACCACAGCGTGCGGTGCGACAGCACCTCAGCCGGTGGAACATGCGTCAGGAGTTTGTAGAACAGTGGCGACAGGCCCCAGATCGTGCAGGCCGCGACCATGGCAAGGATGCCCTTGAATGCTTCTGTCATGATCGCCCTCCGCCGCCACCGGAACCACGGGGACGGGGCAAGGTCAAGCGCTGATCTCGATCAGGGTGATCTCGGGCACCACACCAAACCGGACCGGCAGGATCGAACACCCGATGCCGCCTGAGACAACCAGATCGCGCCCATCTTCGCGTACGTGCCCATAGGCGAAACGATTGCCGAACCGCGAGGGGACAATCGGGGAGTATCCGAACAGGCGCACCTGCCCCCCATGCGTATGCCCGGAAAGGGTCAGGGCCACGCGGGCGGGAACCTGCGGAAAGATATCGGGCTCGTGCGCCAGCAGGATGACCGGATCGTCATCGGTGATCTGCGCCAGCGTTCCGGGCAAATCGTCCAGCCCGTCGAACCTGCCCCCGCCCCGCACCAGCGCGAGCTGATCCTCCAACCCTGCCAGCCAGGTGCCGGATCGGGCCAGTTTGACGGCGGCGTTGGACAGGACGGGAATGCCCGCTTGTCTGAGCGCCTCGCCATAAAGATTCGGACCACCGCCACGAGCCTGCGCCGACAGGTCGTCCCACCAGTCGTGATTGCCCAGGACCGCATAGACACCTTCTGGGGCCGAGAGTTTGGCCAGTACCGGCACCAGGTCGCTGATCGGCACCGGTTCGGTCACGAACCGATGCCCCGCCGCGAAATCGCCCAGCAGCACGATCAGGTCGGCACCCAATGCGTTGGTGCGGCGCACCAGGCGTTCGACGCGGCTCAACCCGACAAAGGGTTCACCGACATGCAGATCCGCGATCACCGCGATACGCAGGGGCCGTGCTGTCCAGTCGTCGCGCCGGATGATCCAGCGCCGCACCCGCAGGCGCAGGGCCGGTTCGATGAAGAAACCGTAGGTGGCCGCAAAAAAGGCTGCCAGCAACGACGCCAGCAGCCCCTTGATAAACCCGCGTCGGGTCAATCTATCACATCCGGGACGCGACGTTTTCCCAGTTCACCAGATTGTCGAGGAAGTTCGACAGGTAAGCCGGGCGCTTGTTGCGGAAATCGATGTAGTAGCTGTGCTCCCACACGTCGCAGCCCAAGAGCGCGGTCTGGCCGAAGCAGAGCGGGTTGACGCCGTTCTCGGTCTTGGTCACGGCCAGCGAGCCGTCGGCGTTCTTGACCAGCCAGCACCAGCCCGAGCCGAACTGACCGGCACCGGCGGCGCTGAACTGCGACTTGAATTCGTCGACCGAGCCAAAGCTTTCGGTCAGAGCCTTTTCCAACTCGCCGGGCATGGCGTTGCCGCCCGGGCCCATCATCTCCCAGAACTGGTTGTGGTTCCAGAGCTGGCTGATGTTGTTGAAGATGCCGTTCTGTGCCACCGCGCCGGCGTCATAGGTGCCGGTGATGATCTCTTCCAGGCTCTTGCCGTCCCATTCGGTGCCCGCGATCAGCTTGTTGCCGTTGTCGACATAGGCCTTGTGGTGCAGATCGTGGTGATATTCCAGCGTTTCCGCCGACATGCCCTTGGATGCCAGCGCGTCATGTGCATAAGGAAGATCAGGAAGTTCAAAAGCCATCTCGGCCCCCTGTTGAAATATGAGTTGCGTTCCCAAGTTTACATGCTTTGGCAGCGCCGCGAGGTCAAGGGCCGAGACAAGAAAACCCGGAGGCAGGGATGCTGACCAAAGCGCGCAAGATGTTCTATCGCGCCCGCGGATACTATGCGGGGAACCTGAATGGCGAGCGGTTCCGGCTGGACCCGTACCATTCCAAGTTCTGGCGCAAGGCATCGGCGGGAGATTGGGAGCCGGAGACCTTCGCGGTGCTTGATGAATACCTGTCACCCGACCGGGATTACCTGGATATCGGTGCATGGATCGGCCCGACGGTTCTGTATGGCGCGCGCAGGGCACGGCATGTCTGGTGTTTCGAGCCCGACCCGACCGCCTATCGCCATCTGGCGTGGAATCTGGAATTGAACGATATCCGCAACGTATCGGCCTTTGGGGTGGCGCTGTCGGGCGGGTTCGGCGTGGCGCGCATGGCCTCGGTCCGGGGGGAGCCGGGGGATTCCACCACCTCGCTGCTGAGCGATGCGGATCATGGAACCGATGCCTTGACCATCGGCTGGGATCAGTTTTGCACTGCGACGGATTTGTCGCGGGTTTCACTGGTCAAGATGGATATCGAAGGGGCGGAGTATACGGTTCTTCCGACGCTGCTGGACTGGCTGAAAGACCAGCGCCCGGCGCTTTATCTTTCGACACACGCGCCGTATCTGAATGACACTGAACGCAAGAACAGGACGCTGGAGTTGTTCGATGCCCTGTCATTCTATCCGAACTGTACGGATGACAAGGGAACCCCAATCGTGAAGGATGACGCGGTGCGTGACCCGGCGTTGGAGCGGTTCGGAACCTATCTGTTCACAGACTGAAACGGCCCCCGAAGGGACCGTTTGGCAGATATTCAGTAGTAGTCGACCTGACTGCCCGGCTGCGCGGCAACCTTGAGCAGTTTGAAGGCGTAATCCGCGGCCGAGCGGAAGCAGACGACGCGGAAGGTGTCGTCGCCATCCATCCAGAAGGCGCCGGCAATCTGGGCCAGCCGCGAGCGGCGGATCTGGCCGGGCTGGAACGCCTCTTTCGACAGATCGACCGGCGAGACCTTGGCCATCACCTCGCGGGCATAGGCCCCCGAGACGCGGAACACCGCACGGGCGTCCGAGACATTGACGGCCAGTGAATGAGTACTGCCAAGCGCCTTTGTCATCGCGGCCAGTTTGGCCTCGACCTCGGCATAGGGCACAAGCACCAGCAATTCGTCCGGGGACATCCAGCACACGCCGGTGTCGCCATCGACGAGCGCCTCGCGCTGGCCCGGGACTTTCTGACCGGTTGCGTCCTTGACGGCCTTGGCCAGAGCCTTGTCGGCGAGATCGCCGCGCAGGGTGATCATACCCTGCAGGCCGCATTCCTCGATCTTGGCGATACCGTCATAGCTGGCGTGGTTCAGTGCGCTGATGGGTTCAGACATTCTGCTTCTCCCCGTCCTTGTCGAAGAAGATCGGGTCAACGATCTTTGCCTTGTAGGTTTTGCCGTCGGTGCCCGGGAACTCGATCACCTCTCCCATGCGGTCGGGGCCGTGCTTGACCAGACCCATGGCGATGCCACGGCCCAGGTTGGCCGAGTAGTAGGTCGAGGTCACGCGCCCGATCATGTTGCGCTGGCCGTTGGCGTTGACGCCATCACCCGCCGCATAGGCACCGTCGGGGATGACTGAACCATCCACAGTCTCGAGACCCACCAGTTTCCAGCGGTCGGGATCGGTCATGTGGGTGCGTTCCTGCGCCCGTTTGCCCAGGAAATCCTCTTTCTTTTTAGAGATCGCCCAGTGCAGACCCAGATCCTGCGGGATCACGGTGCCGTCGGTTTCGTCACCGATCATGATGAAGCCCTTTTCGGCGCGCAGAATGTGCAGGCATTCGGTGCCGTAAGGCATCACGCCGAACTCTTTTCCGGCCTCCATCAGGGCATCCCAGAAGGCCTGCCCCTGCGACGCAGGCACGGCGATTTCATAGCTGAGTTCGCCCGAGAACGAGATCCGGTAGGCGCGGCAATCAAACGCGCCAATCTTGCCGTCGCGCCATTCCATGAAGGGCAGCGCCTCGGCCGACAGGTCCATGCCGCCGCCGGCCTGAGCGTTCAGCTTGTCCAGCACCTTGCGGGCGTTGGGGCCGACCACGGCAACCTGCGCGTATTGTTCGGTCACGTTGGCGACATAGACCTTCCAGTCCCACCATTCGGTCTGCAGCCATTCTTCCATGTGGCCATGGATGCGTTCGGCGCCGCCGGTGGTTGTGTGGCACAGGAACGTGTCCTCGTCGATGCGGGCGACAACGCCATCGTCAATGAGGAAGCCGTTTTCCGAACACATCAGGCCATAACGGCATTTGCCGGGCTTCAGCGTGGACATCATGTTGGTATAGAGCATGTCCAGGAACTTGCCCGCATCCGGTCCCTTGACGATCAGCTTGCCCAGCGTCGAGGCATCCAGCAGGCCAAGGTTCTGGCGGGTGTTCTTGACCTCGCGATTGACCGCGTCATGCACGGTTTCGCCGGGACGGACATAGGCATAGGTCCGGCGCCACTGGCCGACCGGTTCCCAATCCGCGCCGTTGCGATCATGCCAATCGTGCATCGGCGTGCGGCGGATCGGCTGGAAGATGTCGCCTCGCGCCTCTCCGCCGATCACACCCATCGAAATGGGGGTATAGGGCGGGCGGAACGTGGTGGTTCCAACCTGCGGAATCTCGGAATTCAGTGCATCAGCAAGGATCGCCAAGCCGTTGATGTTGCTTAGTTTGCCCTGATCCGTTGCCATGCCGAGCGTGGTATAGCGCTTGGTGTGTTCGACGCTTTCATAGCCTTCGCGCGCAGCCAGCTGCACGTCCGAGACCTTGACGTCGTTCTGGAAGTCCAGCCAAGACTTGGCGCGCAGCTGCATGTCGGCATTGGCGGGCATCAGCCAGACGGCCTGCATCGCGGCCTCTTCGGTGCTTTCGCCGACCGGGGCCTTGGTGTTCCTGGGCTTGAAGCCTGCGGCCCTGGCCGCGGCCTTGCCTGCCGCCTGCGCGTCGGCCATCACATCGCCCAGCGACAACGGACCGTTGGCGGACCCGGCGGCAACAACGAAGCCTTCGCCATTCGCGCCCAGCGGCGGGCGGTCGGGGTCGGGGCGGAAATGGGCGTTGGCCTCGTCCCAGATCAGCTTGCCGCCGCAATGCGACCACATGTGAACAACCGGAGACCAGCCGCCCGACATGGCGACTGCATCACATTCGACTTCTTCCCGTGCGCCGCCAACGCCTTCCTGATTGCACAGCGCAACAGTCTTGACGCGCTTGCCACCCTTGACCTTGGCAATGGCCTTGCCGGGGTCGACCCGGATACCAAGCGCGCGCGCCTCGTCGGCCAGCGCGCCTGCTGTTGTGCGGGCATCGACGATGCGCAGCACGTCAACACCAGCCTGCTTAAGAATTATCGCGGTGCGATAAGCATCGTCGTTGTTGGTGGCGACGATGACCCGCTCGCCCGGCGTCACGCCCCAGTTCACCACATAGTCGCGCATCGCCCCGGCGAGCATCACGCCGGGCACGTCGTTGCCCGCGAAGGACAGCGGGCGCTCGATGGCGCCTGTCGCGGTGATGATCTGCTTGGCACGGATGCGCCACAAGCGGTGGCGCGGACCCTGCGCGCCGGGCTTGTGATCGGAAATTCGTTCGTATCCCAACAGATAGCCGTGGTCATAGACGCCCGCCGCCATGCAGCGCGTGCGCAACGTGACGTTGTCCATGGCCTGCAGCTCGGCAACGGTTTGCTCCACGAAGTTATCCACAGGCTCGCCGTCGATGGTGCCGCCGTCAACCGGAGCGCGACCGCCCCAATGCGCGGTCTGCTCGATGAGCATGACCCTGGCACCCGACTGCGCCGCGACCTTGGCCGCCTGCAGACCGGCGACACCGCCGCCGATCACGACGACGTCGGCAAAGGCATAGAAATGCTCGTAGGTATCCGCGTCGCGGGTTTCCTTGTCGGGCGCTTTGCCCAGACCCGCCGATTGGCGGATGATCGGTTCGTAGACGTGTTTCCAGAACGGTTTGGGATGGATGAACGTTTTGTAGTAAAAGCCCGACGGCAGAAAGCGCGCCAGCTTGTTGTTCACCGCCAGGATGTCGAAATTCAGGTTCGGCCAGTGGTTCTGCGAGGCGGCCGAAAGCCCCTCGAACAGCTCGGTTGTGGTGGCGCGCTGGTTCGGCTCGAACCGGCTGCCCTGCCCCAGCCCGACCAGGGCGTTGGGTTCTTCGGCGCCAGACGCCACCACGCCGCGCGGACGGTGGTACTTGAACGACCGGCCCATCATCATCTGATCGTTGGCCAGCAGGGCCGAGGCCAGCGTGTCGCCCTCGTAGCCCTGCATCGTGGCGCCGTTGAACGTGAATGTGACCTGCTTGGACCGGTTAATCAGCCGGCCCTGATTTGCGAGACGGGTGCTCATGTCATGCGGACCTTTCGCAAGAGGAGACGTCGGAGCCTCCGGCGGGAGTATTTTTGAAGAGATGAAGCATCAGGAGAAGTCTTTCCAAGACCAGCCCGGGCGCTTGGCCGAGATGGCATCCTTGATCGCTTGCGGCGGCTCGGTGGTCTGGGCCGGATAGGTGCCGAACACTTCGAGCGTGTTGGTGCAGCGCGCGGCGTGAAACCACTTGCCGCAGCCATTGGCATGCCGCCAGCGTTCCAGGTGAACACCCTTGGGGTTTTCACGCATGAACAGGTAGTCGTGAAAATCATCCTCGGAAGAGCCGGGACCGAAGCGCTTGAGATGCGCCTCGCCGCCTGCGGCCAGTTCGGTTTCTTCGGCGTCGACGCCGCAATAGGGGCAATTCAGGATCAGCATATCGTCATCCTTTGCACGTTATTTCGGTGGCAGGCTGGCCGCATGGGCCAGCGACAATTCAGTCAGTTTTGCGCGCAGCGCAGTGTTCTCGAAGCCTCCGGCATCCACCTCGACCATGCCGCCCATCCGGCGACCGGTGAAGGAGAGCGGTTGCGCCCCGGCGGACAACGCCTCGGCCTCGCCGCCCTTGCCGGGGCGGTACATCGCCCCGTCCTTGTGAACGCCGCAGACCATGTTGCCATGGAGAAGGAAACACAGGCCGCCGAACATCTTCTTCTCGGTCAGTCCCGGCTCCACGCCCAGATCCGCACGCATGATTTCGGCCATGTCCTCGGAATAGGCCATCACGCCCACCCTTTCCGAACGCCGGAGCGTTCGCGACATGCCCGATAGATGGTCATCAGTGCGCCACCCCGGCGGCGACGCTTTCGTCGATGAAGCGGCCTTCCTTGAAGCGGTCGAGCGAAAACGCCTCGGTCAGCGACGAATGGCCGGTGGCCATCAGCTGTGCCATGCCCCAGCCCGAACCGGGGATCGACTTGAAGCCGCCGGTGCCCCAGCCGCAGTTGATGAAGCAGCCGTCAAGCGGGGTTTTCGACAGGATGGGCGAACGGTCGCCTGTCATGTCGACGATCCCGCCCCACTGGCGCAGCATCTTGAGACGTGAGATCATTGGGAAGGTTTCGTTGAGCGCTCGCACGGTTTCTTCGATATGGTGGAAGCTGCCGCGCTGGGTGAAGTTGTTGAACCCGTCGGTGCCGCCGCCGATCACCATCTCGCCCTTGTCGGATTGCGACATGTAACCGTGCACGGTGTTGGCCATCACCACCACATCCATGCAGGGTTTGATCGGTTCGGAAACCAGCGCCTGCAACGCCAGCGATTCGACCGGCAGACGGAAGCCCGCCATTTCGGCCAACTGGCCCGAATGACCTGCAACCACGATGCCGAGCTTGTCACATTCGATGGCGCCCTTGGTGGTTTCGACACCCATCACGCGACCGTTTTCGCGGCGCACGCCGGTGACCTCGCATTTCTGGATGATGTCCATGCCCATGTTGGAACAGGCACGGGCATAGCCCCAGGCCACGGCGTCGTGGCGCGCGGTGCCGCCGCGTTCCTGCCAGAGCGCACCCAGAACCGGATAGCGGGGGCCGTGGATATTGATGATCGGCACCAGTTCCTTGACGCGTTCGGGAGTGATCCATTCGGTCTTGACGCCTTGCAGCGCGTTGGCATGCGCCGTGCGCTGATATCCGCGAATCTCGTGCTGGGTCTGAGCCAGCATCATGACGCCGCGGGGGCTGAACATGACGTTGTAATTCAGTTCCTGGCTGAGATCCTCGTAAAGCCCGCGCGCCTTTTCATAAATCGCTGCCGACGGGTCCTGCAGATAGTTCGAGCGGATGATCGTGGTATTGCGGCCGGTGTTGCCACCGCCCAGCCACCCTTTTTCGATCACGGCAACGTTGGTGATGCCGTAGTTCTTGCCAAGGTAGTAGGCGGTCGCCAGGCCGTGCCCGCCCGCGCCGACGATGATGACGTCATAGCGTTTCTTGGGTTCGGGTGAACGCCAGGCGCGTTCCCATCCGGTGTGATGGCGCAGCGCTTCGCGCGCCACTGCAAAAGCTGAATAGTGTCTCATGAGCGAATCCGATCCGGTTCGTGATTGGTCGCAGATATGCCGCGCGACCGGAGTTTACCCGTGCCGTACTGCGTCGCAATAGAGCACTATTGCGACATACGCCCAAGATCGCGGCCATTTGCCTCTTTTTTCGACCCGCCTGCAGGTCTAGATGGGGGCAACACTCTCGGAGAGCACATGACCTTCTGGATTCTGATTTCCCTAATGGCGCTGATGATCGCGGCGCTGCTTGGCCTGACCATGCTGCGTGGACGGCGTAACGGTGAACCGGCGGCGGCCTATGATCTGCGTGTCTATCGCGAACAGCTTGCCAGTGTCGACCGGGATCTGGCACGCGGGGTGATTGCCGAGGCAGATGCCGAGCGCGTGCGCACCGAGATTTCGCGCCGCATTTTGGCTGCCGACGCCCAGATACAGCAGGAACGTGACGGTGGCGGGCCGACGCGGGCGGTCACGATCGTTGTCGCAGTTTTGTCGGCGCTGATTCTGACGGGCGGCGGTGTTCTGCTTTATGACAGGCTGGGCGCACCGGGATATGGCGACCTGCCGCTGACGCTGCGGATCGAGATGGCCGAAGAGTTCCGCAAGGACCGGCCCGACCAGTTGACCGCCGAAGATAAGCTGCCCGTCCAGCCCAAGCCCGAGATCGACGACAGTTACGCCAACCTGCTGCGGCAGTTGCGCGAGACGGTCGCGGGGCGGCCCGACGACATTCAGGGCCATAACCTGCTGGCGCAGCACGAGGCGAATGTCGGAGACTTCAAGGCGGCTTATCAGGCCAAGGACAGGGCCATCGAACTGATGGGCGACGCGGCCACGGCGGATGATTTTGGCGACAAGGCAGAGTTGATGATCCAGGCGGCGGGCGGTTACGTGTCGCCGGAAGCCGAAGCGGTGCTGCTGCAAGCGCTGGATATCGATCCGGCAAACGGACCCGCGCGCTATTACTGGGGCCAGATGCTGACGCAGGTCGGGCGCCCCGACCTGGCGTTCAGCCTGTGGGAGGAAACCCTGCGCATTTCGTCGCCGCACGCGCCGTGGTCGCAGGCCATTCGCGCGCAGATCGAGGACCTGGCCTATCGCGCTGGCGTCAACTATACGCCTCCGGCCAGCCCGGCGCCCTTGTCGGGACCAACGGGTGATGACGTGGACGCAGCCAGCGAAATGACGGCCGAAGAACGGCAGGACATGATCCGCGGCATGGTCGAGAATCTGTCCGACCGCCTTGCGACCGAGGGCGGCGCGCCGGAGGAATGGGCGCGTCTGATCACGGCCCTGAGCGTTCTGGGAGAGGCTGACAGGGCCGTTGCAATTCGCGATGAAGCGCTGAGTGTATTTGCCGAGAACGACGCGGCACGGGAGATGATCGCCAACGCCGCTAGGCAGGCGGGTCTGGGCGAATGATCCACGACGTATTCGAGGATTTTGCCGCGGCACTTGCGCCCATGTCGGCGCTGATGGGGTTGGATCTGGGGGAAAAGACCATCGGGGTCGCGGTTTCGGACCGGACGCGCGGGATTGCCAGCCCGCTGGAGACAGTGCGCCGCAAGAAGTTCGGTGTTGACGCCGCGCGGCTGCTGGAAATCGCCGGGGATCGCGAGATCGGGGGAATCCTGCTGGGCCTGCCCAGAAACATGGACGGGACCGAGGGGCCAAGGTGCCAGTCGACGCGCGCGTTCGCCCGCAATCTGTCGCGGCTGACGGACCTGCCCATCGGGTTCTGGGATGAACGGCTAAGCACGGTTGCGGCTGAAAAAGCACTTCTTGAGGCGGATACGACACGAAAACGTCGCGGACAGGTGATTGATCACGTCGCCGCAGGTTATATCTTGCAGGGTGCGCTGGATCGGATGCGCTTTCTGTAACGGGTCGGAGACCACCGATGACGAAGATGGTTTGGAAACGGAACGAGGTTGAAAGCCCTTGCGTCCAGATCTGCGTCGTGCACCCGACCGAACGGATCTGCACCGGCTGTTTCCGCACCATCGACGAGATCAGCCGCTGGTCAAAGATGGACAGCACCGAGCGCGCCGGGATCATGGAAGAGCTGCCCAACCGCAAACCGCGCCTGTTCAAGCGGCGCGGCGGGCGTGCAGCGCGACTGGACCGCTGAAATTTACCGTTCGTTCAGGCTGCACATCCGGATCAGCCAGGTGTCGTCCGGCTGACGTTCGCAGACATTGAGAGATATCCCTTCGTCGGCTCCATCGCCCTCGGCAAACTGCGCGAGACACCAGGCCAAGTCGCCATCCTGACCAGCCTGCACGACCGCGATTGTCTTGTCCTCGCCACCCTCCGCGACCCATTCGGCGTGGGTATCCACGATGGCCTTGCGCCCTTTTGCTGCCGGTCCGTACGGCGAGTAAAGTTCGGCGTTGTCGGTAAAACAGGCTGAACATCCCGCCGCATCGCCCTTGCGATAGGCCGAAACATAATGATCGAAGAGAGATTGCAGTTCAGTGCGGATACTCATGATTGCCCCGGCATCAACCTGCCGCGAGCCAGGCCTTGGCGGCGTCCAGTTCAGCGGCGGGAAAGAACTGTGTCTTGGCGTTGACGATATGTCGCCCCACCCGTTCGGCCATGCGCTGCCAGGTCTTGTCGCCGACAATGGCAGCCCGGTCCAACAAGCCCACGTGGCTGCCGGCAAGCCGGAAATGCGCAGCCAGTCCTGACAGGCCTTGCCATCCTTCGAATTCGGTCAGGTTGATCAAAAGGCGGAACCCGTCCTTGGCGCGGATCATTGCGTCCAGATCGCCCTCGGCCTCGTCATAGGCTTCGGGGTCGAGCTTGCCCATCAGCTTGATCTGAATGCACGGGCCGCCCAGATCGGTAACGTGGATCGTTCCCAGCGACTCGCGAATCCAGCGGCGGGCGGTTTCGACCTCGGCCAGTTCGAACACGCTCACCGGACAGGGCAGGATCGGCGCGGCCAGACGTACGCCGTTCTGCACCCACCTCTGATCGGCCACGACCGCAATCCGATCAAAGCCGCGCCAATGGCTGAGGCCCAGCATCGTATCGGCCCAGGCTGCGCTCAGGTCGTATCCCTTGAACTCCTGCCCCATGATGACCAGCAGACGGACACGGTCGTGATCGGCAAGCGCGGCCTCGACCGCCGGAACCAGAGTGTCGGCATAGTCGGCGCTGGTGATTTCGCCGGACAGTTCCGCCTCGATCAAGGCGCCGTCCATTTGGGTCATGATGCTGATCATTGTCTCAAATCCCCGCAATTAAAAAGAATTGCAGGAAGGTTACGGGGATTCGATCCATTCGGCCACACCTCCGGGCAATTCCGGGCGGAAATAGGCGATCATGCGGCCATCAGGTCCGCCGGTCGCGGTATCGGCCCAGGGGGCGACCCCGTGCAGGGTGTGACGGTGCAGCAGGTAGGCCTCGCCCGGGCGCGCGGGCAGCTCGATCCGGGGGCAGGTGTCGAACACAACACGCCGGGCCTGTTGATAGATGTCTGTCACATTCGCCAGGTGAAGGGTGTCGCGCGGCAGGCCCGCGAGCGCCTGAGCAAAGGCGTCGCCAAGGATCTTGTGGCTGCCTTCCCAGACCACCAAGGGAGCTGCGTCGGCGCTGGTTACGGTCAGGGGAATACCCAAAATCCAGGCGTGCGACTCGTCAACCTTGCGGCGGCGATCCGGGCCGCTGGGTTTCAACCCGTCCACATGCGCCGCGTCGCGTCTGACGCGATATCGCGCGGCCGCCTCGCCTTCGCCGCGGCGCGGGCGAGGATAGCCGGGGTAAATCACCGAAACCTGACCCTTGTGCAGCGGGTGAAACCCAAGATGTCGCGTGATGAAATCCACTGCATTGCCGGACAAGGGGCCGGAGTTGCCCACCCTGCCCTGCGCATCATTGCCCAGTGCATCGACGCCAATGAACCACGTACCTTCGCAATCGTGCCACTGGGCGTGCGCCGGGTCGTGAACCGATTTTTGCGCCGCGGGCAAGGCATGGCCGACCCAGTCTGCCAGAACCGGATCATAGGGAAAGCGGAGCCAGCCGCGAACAAAGAAGTCGTTTACCATCCCAACGCCTTGCGCAGCATGTTGAGCGCCACCAGCGTCAGGAACACAGCGAACACCCGTTTGAGCGGCTTGGGGTCCATCGCATGTGCCAGCCGGACACCCCAGGGCGTGGTGATCAGCGTCATGGCGATAACGATGCCAAAAGCAATCAGGTTGACCGCACCAAACGTCAGGGGTGGGCGGTGTTCAGGTGCGATGTCGAGAAACAGAAAGCCCAGAACGCCGGGCACCGCGATGATTACGCCAAACCCGGCAGCAGTTGCGACCGCCCGGTGAATCGGCGTGTTGTAAAGGCTCATCAACGGCACACCAAAACTGCCGCCGCCGATCCCCATCAATACCGATAGAAACCCCACCATCGGCGACAATGCGATACGGCGCAGACCGCCGGGCATCGCATCGCCCAAGCGCCATTCGGACTTGCCAAGTCCCAGATAGGCGCCGATCACCATACCAAGCACACCGAACAGCGCCTGCAACGCCTCTGACCGCAAGGTCGAGGCCACCAGAACGCCGATGATTGCCCCCAGAGCGATCCCCGCCCCCCAGCCGCGCAGGATGGACCAATCAACCGCACCCTTCTTATTGTGGCTCAGAACCGAGCGGACCGAGGTGACGATAATCGTGGCCAGCGACGTGGCCAGACACATCTGCATCAGTTGTGGACCACCATAGCCAAGAGTTTGAAATGTGTAGAAAAAGGCAGGCACAAGCACGATACCCCCGCCGACACCCAACAGGCCTGCCAGAACGCCCGCAAAGGCGCCGATCACCAGCAACAGGCCCAGCATCTGGACCAACAGCATCGTCTCTGGCATCGTCCCCTCCCGATCAGCCTGCGGGCCTTGTTACACCGCTTGTGCAGTCCCGACCAGAGGCGCGATCCGGTTCAGGGCTGCCTCGACCACTTCCGGCCCGGCCCCTTCGCGCACCGCCCCTTCGGACAAGGCCCGCCGCCAGCCCCGTGCGCCGGGACGCCCGGCAAACAGGCCCAGCATGTGCCGGGTAATCTGGTGCAAACGCCCGCCCCGGCTGAGATGCCGTTCGATATAGGGCAACATCCCGGCCACCGCATCCAACGGATTCGTGATCTGACCAGTTCCGAAAATCTGGCGATCCGCCCCGCAAAGAATGTCTGACGGCTGGTGATAGGCGGCGCGGCCGATCATCACGCCGTCCAGCCCGGCCTCAAGATGCGCTCTGGCCTGCGCCAAGGACGAAATCCCTCCGTTGATCGAGATGTGCATCTGTGGGAAATCGCGCTTCATCCGGTGCACGAGGTCATAGTCCAGAGGCGGGATATCACGGTTTTCCTTGGGGCTGAGGCCCTGCAACCACGCCTTGCGGGCATGAATGGTGACCCGCTCGCACCCGGCCTGCGCAATCTTCTCCAGAAAGGCCGGCAGTACCTGATCGGGGTCCTGATCATCGACACCGATGCGGCATTTCACGGTCACGTCCACGTCAACCACGTCGCGCATGGAGGAAACGCAGGCGGCGACGCGATCCGGCTCTTGCATCAGCACCGCGCCGAATGTGCCGGACTGCACCCGGTCAGAGGGACAGCCGCAGTTGAGGTTTATTTCATCATACCCGGCTTGCACCCCCAACCGCGCGGCCTGCGCCAGTTCTTCGGGGTCGGAACCGCCCAGTTGCAGTGCCACAGGGTGTTCTTCGGTGTTGTAGTCAAGCAGGTGCAACGCACCACCCCGCACCAATGCAGGCGCCGTGACCATTTCCGTGTAAAGCAGGGTATTGCGGCTCAATAACCTGTGCAGGTACCGACAATGGCGGTCCGTCCAGTCCATCATCGGGGCACAGGATAATCTAGCGTGTTGATTTATTTGCATTTTTTTATCTTCAAACTGTTGGCGGCGGATGCTGCTACGCTGGAATACGCCCCAATATCCCCGAATTTGCCCCTCTACGACGACTCATTGCACACACAGCGCACACGAAAATGGCCTCCATCACCAAGCTCCCCTCCGGTGCATACCGGGTCCAGATCAGACGAAAGGGCCGCTACGCGAGCGAGACGTTTCTACGTCGCGACGATGCCCATCGCTGGGCCCGCCTAGCGGAGACCCGGGTGGATCAGGGGTTGGCGCCGAACAAGTCGTCCGTCTCCCGCCTGACCACCTTCGGCGATCTCATCGATCTCCACATAATCGATATGTGCGAGGTAGGCAAACCGCCGCGTCGCGAGCCAAGGCCGCCACGCTCAAGACGCTCAAGCGCGATCTGGGCAAGGAGAAGATCGGGCACCTCGACCGGCAAAAGCTGATCGACTATGGAAAGACGCGCGCTGATCAAGGCGCCGGTCCGGTGACCCTCAGCATCGATATCGGCGTGATCAAGATGATCATCACCCATGCGGCAGCCGTACACGGGCTCGACATTTCTCCCGAACCCGTTGATCTGGCACGTGTCGCGCTCAAGTGGCTCGGCCTGATCGGCAAAGGCACCGAGCGGGACCGCCGCCCCACCACGGATGAATTGAACCGCCTCTTCCGTTGCTTCGATGACAACGGACGCCTGACCCTGCCGATGACACGGATCGTGAAGTTCGCGGTGGCCACGGCGATGCGGCTCGACGAGATTTGCCGCGTCGCATGGACCGATCTCGACGTCGACCGCCGGATGCTCATGATCCGCGACAGAAAGGACCCGCGCAACAAGACCGGGAACGACCAGCGGATCCCACTCTTCGCCGCCACGGGGTTCGATGCCCGGGCATTGGTCACCGAAAAGGCCAAGGAACTCGGGCACGCAAGAGGCCGGATCTTTCCCTATAACTCGAAATCGGTCGGAACCGCCTTCCGGCGCGCCTGCGTCGAGGTCAGCGTGAAGGACCTGCATTTCCACGATCTACGCCATGAAGGTACAAGCCGCCTGTTCGAGGCCGGCTTCGCCATCGAACAGGTCTCGCTGGGCACCAGCCACAAGGATTGGAAAATGCTGCGTCGCTACACGCATATCCGGCCGGAAACGCTGCACCGGCTCGCCGCGTCGCGCGCCCCTTCCCCGCTCGAGACCCGCGCAGCCGAGTGACCGAAGAGTCAGAGGGGTGCCGTCCCGGCCCGTGACGGGTTTGGAGGTTGAGAGAGAGGCTTTCGGCCGCCCGTCGCGGGAGAAAACCCACGAATACCGAAATCATCGATGCCGGGCGTGATATCAGCGGCGGCTACAAGGTGGATGTGTCGCGAGGAACGAACGTGGACCGCGTGTCGTCCGAATGGTTCTCGCGGCCGGATGACGAGCGGTATCTGTCGCTCGACGATCTCTTCGCATCCGTCAAAAGCCGGGCGGAGCGGAGCCGGACGCGCACGGTGGAGAGTGCGGCGATCCGGGTCGAGGCGCATCGCGACAACCCGGAAAAGCTGGGCCTCGTCCTGCCTGGCGCGGATGAGCCGATCACTCCGACCCATTGGTCCTTCGGCCAGCTCTCGAGCCTCGTCGGCGCGCCGGTCGCCTATCTGCGGCAACTGCCCGCGCCACTGGCCGGGATCAACCTGCAGTACGGCCTGACCAACCACCGGGCCCAGACGATCCGCGCCATTTTGTTCGCGAGCGCCACCCGCACCAGCATTGGCGGCTTGCGTGACAGCATTCCGCCCCGCCATGTGCCTGGCTGAGCCGCAGCATGGGCGTGCCGTTTGATGATGACGCTGTTGGCGCCAATGATCAGTAGCCGCCTGAGGGATCGCTCGCCCATCTTCGTCGTCGCCCCGAGCCTTTGCTTGCCGCCCGTCGAATGCTGTCGGGGCGTCAGACCGAGCCAGGCCGCAAAATCCCGGGCCTTGCGAAACGTCTCGGGCGGCGGCGCAAGGGTGGCGATGGCCGTAGCAATCAGCGGGCCGATCCCCGGCACCGTCATCAACCGCCGCGCCGCGTCGTTTTCCTTGGCCCGGCGGGCGATCTCGGCATCGAGATTGACAATCTCTGCCTCCAACTGGGTCAGGGCAGTGATCAGCACCTTGAGTGTGGGGATGGCATCGGCTGGCAAGCCGCTTTCCGGGTCATCGACGATTGCAATCAGCTTCGACGCGTTGGCCGCCCCCTGTGGCGCGACCTGCCCGAACTCGCTCAAATGCCCTCGCAGTGCATTGATGGCCTGGGTCCGCTGCCGGATCAAAAGCTCGCGCACGCGAAACACCATAGCCGCGCCCTGCGTCTCTTCGCTCTTCACAGGCACGAACCGCATCGTCGGACGCAGCGCGGCCTCGCAGATCGCTTCGGCATCGGCGGAATCATTTTTCTGGCGTTTGACGAATGGTTTCACGTAGGCGGGTGGGATGAGCCGCACCTCATGACCCAGCTTGCCGATCTCGCGACCCCAGAAATGA